>DXUR01000191.1 GCA_019417795.1 Clostridiales bacterium
AAGCTATGTCTTCTTTTATGCGATTTTCAATTTGCGCAACTTATTTTACCTTATCGTATTCCCGCTGCCCGTCCCCGTTTACGGGCGACGGAGGGTTCTTTTAAATCGGGGTTGGAGTCTGGGCGAGGAGGAGGATCACCACAACGGCGGCCGCAAAGCCCGCGGCAGCGGCCAAAACCGCGATGCCGGTCCGAAGCCGCTTTCCGGCGGCTCTGCACACCAGCCAGACACACGCCATACAGGCTGCGGCTGCCAGCAGGGAAATTCCCAGCCCCTTCCACAGCCACGCAAGCTCATAGAACCATCTCATATCAACTGTCCTCCCCTCTCCGCACAGCCTGTTTCAATTCTTCAAGGTCATGGTCATCCGGATGGACGAGGGCGCGGTCAAAGTTCCGGATCAGTCCGTCCAGATTGGGAGCCGGGTTGGGCTGCTGCTTCATTTTTTCATACCGCTCCCGGACCGCCATGGGCATTTTGCCCTGGCACATATAAGTGCCGATGATCGAATTGCTCTCATCGATGCTCTCCTTTACCCGATCCAGCACCTTTTGAAAATACGCCTCGCTTTCGCCGAAGCCCGCCGTACCGAACAGGAAAATCTTCTTGTTTTTCAGGCGCTTCAAAAGCGCAAGCGCCGCTTCATCCGCAGTCCCCTTATCCGTCCAGAAGCCAACATACAGCTTTTCGGATTCGACCGCACCGGCTTCGTCCGTGCCGAAATGATTGCACAGATCCGCCGGAAGGCTCTCCCGGATCGCCTCAGCCAGCAGCTTGGTATTCGCCGTCCTGCTGGAATAAATAATGGAGTAGCGTTCATCGTTCATAAGCGTATCCTCTCTTTGCTTTGATTGTTGGGATGATCCGGTGCGCGTCACTGTTCCGCCAGCCACCGGCAGGCGGAGACCGCAGCCAAGGTGCCGTCCGAAACCGCCGTGGTCAGCTGCCGTACCTGCTTGTGCCGACAGTCGCCTGCCGCAAAAAAGCCCGGTGCGGCCGTTTCCATCCGGTCATTGGTCAGGAGATACCCCTCTTGATCCCGTTCCGCCAGTGCCGCGGCCATTTCCGTATCGGGAACGCGGCCAAAGGCCACGAACAGCCCGCTGACCGGGAGCCGCGTCTCCCGTCCGTCGGCATTTTTCAACAAAAGGTGTTCCAGCTCTCCGTTATCGGCGTGGAGATCGGTGATGACCGTATCCGTCAGGATGGTAAGATTTTTCCGTTGGGCCGCCTGCTCCACCAGTGCCTGCTCCGCCCGGAAGGTTTTTCTCCGGTGGATCAGTGTCACGCTGCGGCAGCGTTCGGCCAGAAACAGAGCATCCTCAAAGGCGGTGTTGCCGCCGCCGGCCACTGCTACGTCCTGTCCGTCGAAAAACGGGCCATCGCACAGGGCGCAATAGCTGACGCCGCGGCCTACCAATGCTTCTTCACCGGGCAGACCCAGCGTCCGGGGCTTCGCTCCGGCGGCAAAGATCACCGCCCGGGCCGACACAGGCCCGTCCTCCGTTTCCAAAAGGAACGTGCCGCCCGTGTTTCGTTCGATCCTCTGTACCCCGCTGAAGGTCAGCTCCGCCCCGGCCGCTTCCGCCTGGGCATACATCCGGTCCCCCAGTTCCATGCCGCTGACCGCGCCAAGGCCTGGATAATTCTCCACCAGCGGCGAGAGGGTGATCTGCCCGCCGAAGCCGCTGCCCTCGAATACGGCAACGGAGCGTCCTGCCCGTGCGGCATACAGGGCGGCCGTCAGTCCGGCGGGACCACCGCCGATCACAGCAAGCTCGATCATTGGGCATACTCCCGGAGGAACGCCTTGATCTGGGCTGCACCCACGTAGAGGGTGGGAACCTCCCCCCAAGCCACCAGCGTGGGGGCCTGCCGCAGACCAAGAGCCTTTGCCTCCTCCGCATACTGTGCGGCATCCTTTTCCTCATAGGGAACGCCCGCCTTTTGCAGCAGCGGCTTCACCGCCCGGCAGTTGGGGCAGGTGGCCGTGACAAAGAGCGTATAACGGTCTGCTTTCCCCGAAACGGGCGCGGTCTCTCTCACTTCTTCCGCCGGAGCGGCTGCATGGGGCTGCGCCGCACCGCTCACCTGATAGGTTTTTCTGTCCTGATACTCCTGACTCTTGCCGTCGTTCCAGTTCTGCACCGGGCGGTAGTAGCCGGTGATGCGGCTGTAAACCTCCGTTTTCCGTCCGCAGATGGGACAGGTGAACTGCTCTCCGGCCAGATAGCCATGGTCGGCGCAGACGGAATAGGTGGGAGACAGCGTATAGTACGGCAGTTCGTAGTTCTCCGCAATCTTGCGGACCAGCGCCGCCGCTGCCCGCCAATCGGGCAGCTTTTCGCCCAGGAAAGTGTGGAACACCGTGCCGCTGGTATAGAGGGTCTGGAGCTTGTCCTGTACGTCCAACGCGGCGAACACGTCCTCCGTGTAGCCCACAGGCAGGTGGCTGGAATTGGTGTAGTAGGGCGTCCCGCCCTCGTGGGCGGTGATGATATTGGGGTACTGTGCCTTATCGTGCTTGGCGAGGCGATAGGAGGTGGACTCGGCAGGGGTGGCCTCCAGATTGTAGAGGTCGCCATACTGCTCCTGATAATCGCTCAGCCGCTCCCGCATGTGCTTCAGCACCCGAACGGCAAAGTCCTGCGTCTCCTCATGGGTGAGGTCCTTGCGGAGCCAGTTGGCGTTCAGGCCCGCCTCATTCATGCCGACGAGGCCGATGGTGGAAAAGTGATTGTCGAAGCTGCCGAGATAGCGTTTGGTGTAGGGGTACAGCCCCTCCTCCATCAGCCGCCCGATGGTGGTGCGTTTGATCTTCAGACTGCGGGCGGCAATATCCATCATGTGATCCAGCCGGGCGAAGAAATCCGCTTCATCCTTGGCAAGATATGCAATACGGGGTAGATTGATGGTCACAACGCCCACGGAGCCGGTGGACTCGCCGCTGCCGAAGAAGCCGCCGCTCTTTTTCCGCAGTTCCCGGAGGTCCAGGCGCAGGCGGCAGCACATGCTGCGCACGTCGCTGGGCTCCATGTCGGAGTTGATGTAGTTGGAGAAGTAAGGCGTGCCGTATTTGGCGGTCATCTCAAAGAGCAGCCGGTTGTTCTCCGTCTCGGACCAGTCAAAGTCCTTGGTGATGGAATAGGTGGGGATGGGATACTGGAAGCCGCGGCCGTTGGCGTCGCCTTCGATCATGACCTCGATGAATGCCTTGTTGATCATGTCCATCTCCGGCTGGCAGTCGCCATAGGTAAAACTCATGGGCTTGCCGCCCACGATACAAGGCTGACCGGCCAGATCGGCGGGTACGGTCCAGTCCAGAGTGATGTTTGAGAACGGGGCCTGTGTGCCCCAGCGGCTGGGGGTGTTGACGCCATAGACAAAGCTCTCGACGCAGTGCTTGACTTCATTGTAGCTGAGCTTATCCGTCCGGACAAAGGGGGCAAGATAGGTATCAAAGCTGGAAAATGCCTGCGCACCCGCCCACTCGTTCTGCATAATGCCCAGGAAATTCACCATCTGGTTGCATAAAGTAGCCAGGTGCTTGGCCGGGGCGCTGGTGATCTTCCCCGTCACACCCCCTAACCCTTCCTGAATGAGCTGCTTCAGGCTCCAACCGGCGCAGTAACCGGTGAGCATAGACAGATCATGGATATGGAGGTCCGCGTTGCGGTGGGCGCTGCCGATCTCCTCGTCATAAATCTCGCTGAGCCAGTAATTAGCTGTGATGGCGCCGGAGTTGGACAGGATCAATCCGCCCACGGAGTAGGTGACGGTGGAGTTTTCCTTTACCCGCCAGTCGGACACCCGCAGATAATCGTCCACCAGCTTTTTGTAGTCCAGAATGGTGGAGCTCATGTTCCGCAGCTTTTCCCGGTTCTTGCGGTAGAGAATGTAGGCCTTGGCCACTTCCGCGTAGCCGGCCCGCTGAAGAACGGCCTCCACGCTGTCCTGAATGGTCTCCACATCGATCCGGCCATCCCGAATCTTATCGGCATAATCCGCCGTGACCTGCAAAGAAAGCAGGTCGATCACATCCGGGGCATAGGGAATATGGGTGGCGTCAAAGGCTTTCATAATGGCACTGGAGATACGGTTGAGACTGAATTCGGCAACATGGCCGTCCCGCTTGATGACTTGATACATGGTCCTCTTCTCCTTTTCTCTATTGTCCACGGATCTGTGTGCTGGGAATATCAGGCAAAACGCTGTCCCGCAGCGCTTCGATCTCTTCTTTTGTCAGGGGCTTCATGCCGCTGCCCACCAGTTCGCCGGAGTCCACAAAGGGTTGAAGGAAATAGCGCTTCGCACCCTTGAGCCAACGGCCGATCCCGGCCATCTCCTCCGGTGTGTGCAGCGGTGCGCAGACGGTGGTGCGGAACTCATAGTCCACGGCGCCCGCCATCAGCAGTGCGGCACTCCGCTTCACCGGTCCCAGAAGATCCACGCCGCCGCAGGTCTCCGCATAGCGGTCCGGGCTGTTCTTGATGTCCATGGCAGCATAGTCCAGCAACCCCTCCTGCGCCAGCGCTTCCAGCATGTCGGGGTTGGTGCCGTTGGTATCCAGCTTCACGGCAAAGCCCAGCCCCCGGATCTGCCGCAGCAGCGCCGGAAGGTCCTCGTACAAGGTCGGCTCCCCACCGGTGACGCACACGCCGTCCAGCTTTCCCCGGCGGGTCTCCAAAAAGGCAAGCAGTTCCTCAGTGGAAAGGCTGTCGGTCTCTCGGTCCGGCAGGACCAAAGCGGGATTGTGGCAGAAGGGGCAGCGCAGATTGCAGCCGGGCAAAAACACCGTGCAGGCCACTTTGCCGGGGTAGTCCAGCAGCGTTACCTTTTGCAGTCCGCCGATCCGCATACGCATCTCCCCCTCCCGCTGATCGTCTCTTAGAGTTTAAGTATATAATGGCGGGCACGTTCTGTCAACTGCCGAAGCACAAGATATTGTGTCTATCGCAAAATAATAGTACTAAATAAAATCCATCATATTCAAGCTGACCGTGATCGCACGGTCTCCAGCAAATCCAAGGAACAGCAAGCAGGCACCTGAAGCAAAAACCGGGACATCCTGTTGGATATCCCGTTTTTTGTTGATCCTTCTAAAATCATGCTTGAATTTACAAAAAAGGTACACGCCTCAAAGCACGTTTATTTTTCACCGTCCGCTTTCGGTGTTCCCTTCTCCTGCCCTGCCAGATGCTTTTCCAGGGCGGACTGCCTGGCAAGGATGGCGTTTACTTTATCGTAGAGATCCTCGATCATAATTTCCGTTTTGAGATTCACCTTGTAATCGTTCTCGGCACGGCGGCGGTCCTTTTCCTCCTGCCGGTTCTGGCTCATCATAATGAGCGGCGCCTGAATGGCCGCCACGCAGGAGAGCACCAGATTCAGCAAAATAAAGGGAAAGGGATCGAAGGCCTTTGCCGCCAGCAGTGTGTTGACCACCATCCAGAGGATCAGCACGCCGGTGAAGGAAAAAATGAATGCCCAACTCCCCGCAAATTTCGCGATGGCGTCCGCCGCCCGCTGACCGAGGGTGTATTTTTCCTTTTCGCCCGCGGGATTTTCGGAAATTTTGCTGTCCGCCAGCAGGTTCAGCACTTCCTCGTCCGTCATGTCATGGCGGATATCCTTCAGAACTTCTCTCAATAGCTTTCTGTTTTCTTTCATAAATATCATCCGTTTCTTTTTGAATCTTCGCCTAAATGTACGGCTTTATGCCTCATTTTTCGGGGTATGCAGGAAGAAATCCGGTCCCTTGGTTTCAAACAGGATGAGGGATACGCCCAGCAGCAGGTCGGCATGGAGGGACGGGTCCTCCAAAGGAATGTCGAAATCCTCCTGCAATCTGCGGATGCGGTAAAGCACGGTGTTGCGGTGGGTATAGA
>DXUR01000192.1 GCA_019417795.1 Clostridiales bacterium
AAGCCATGATTCTGCAAATTCGTCAGGAACAGGAGCAGACGAACCGCCGTGTGCAGGCGGTCGCGTCGGTGCTGAAAGCTGCGTCAAGTGAGCTTGCGGAATGGGATGATAATGTGGTCTATCAGCTCTTGGAGAAGGTCACCGTTCTGTCCCGAGAGCGCATTCGTGTGACGCTGCGGGATGGGCTGGAAATCGAGCAGGCTGTGGAACAGCCGAAAAGGAGGAAGTTTGCATAATCTATGTGACTGGCAACACTCGGGGAAACTTCCTCCCCTTCCGGTCAGAGCGCTTTGCGGAGTAAGTCGAGATGACGAAGGATAATAAGCCGTTCAGCACAAAAGCGCGGCAAATTGGCTCCGCACAGTTATCCAAATACAAAGCGGAGTCGAAATGACTCCGCTTTGTATTTGGGATGCCTTATACTTTCTGCAAGTGCGCAATTTGAACACTTACATCAATTTTCCCAGAAACGATGTTAAGAGTACGATATTGCTGAGCCTTTTACCATTAGTTATCTGCTGCAGCAAGCTTATTAGCCACAACTAAACAGAGAACCGGTGAAACCTGGCTCATCTGATCTTTGCGTGTCAGCCAATGTTTGATGTCATGTTCTACTTGCATTTCGTATCTCTGAAAATTCATTTGGGTCCTGCATTACTGTCTGCCATGCGTCAAGGATCTCAGATTGCGTTTCGATAAAATGAATTTTCATCAAAGTACTTGCTAATGCCGCAGCTTCTCTACGAATATTCCCTTTTTCTGAGGCAGATGAAATCGTATCGTCTTCTGTTATTACCGTCTGCGGCAAAAGTTGCTCAAGACCCAATAATATCATCTCAGACACGTCTTTTAAGAGTTCTGCTTGATGTTCTGCGACTGCTCTTGCTGTTTGTAAGGCGTAGGCCAGTCCTTTGGGGACTCCCCATACAATATGCTGGGCCATGATTGCAATGCCCTCCCGAAGCTCTGTTGTATCCAACAGAGTCGGCTTATCATATTGGACTGCTAGTGCAATCATATCATATGATATCCATCGCTACAAAAAATCTGATGTTGCTACATTAACACGCTACCTGAAAACGGATTTTAATAAAAAAAATGCAGTAGCGGTTTATCGCATGCGATGCCATTTCAAACAATTCGAAGATGCGTACGACATTCTTTGGGAGTTCTTAGTACGGCACCAAGATCCCGAAGAGAGTGAAATCTATTTCTCCGAGACATTAGAAAATATGTCCGATGATGAAGTATGCCGAATTGCAAGAAAAACAATTGAGTACTTGGAAAATGACGAATGGGCTCCGAAGCAATTTGTCCCTTCTGTTTTTGGTACTCTTGTTGAACGATTGCACGATATCAAACAATATGATCTAAATAGGGGGCTTGCTGAATATTTGCCTCTTGCCGACATTCTTAAAAGTGGACATGCATTTGAATGTGCATATGCTTATGCTGAAAAAGAGCAACCGCGAGCGATGGATATCTATGAAGCGATTGTAAAGAGAGAGCCTAATAATTCCTCTGCGATAAACAATTTAGGTGTGCGCTATGAACACGCAGGAGATCTGTACAAAGCCCTGGATTGTTATGAAAGGGCAGTAACTCTTGCCCCTAATGATAAAATCCATCAAAATAATTTGACGCGTATAAAGAATTTAATTTATGAGAAAACGGAAGAAGAAGTTTGTGCCATTAGTGACGCCATATCTGTAGAATCGTTGGAGAACATCGGGTATACCGACGAGTTTTGTCGGAAGCTCTTTTTAATTCATGATAACGAAATGAGAGATATTCTCCAACGGGATCTGCGGGAATGCGCCATAGCAGTGGTGGCCGGGCAAGATAAGGCAGCAACCATTATGTGTGGCAGCATCATCGAAGCACTTCTCATTCTGAAAATAAAGGAGCGCGGCATTTCCAAATATGATGTTAGTGCAGTAAGTAAGGGGAAAACGAATCATCCAGTTTCTGAAATGAGTCTGAATGAATTACTTTATATTGCAGATATCGAGAACATACTTGACAAAAAAGGATACCATTTGGGACACTATATTCGTGATTACCGAAATGTAGTTCATCCAGCCAAGGAAATCCGGATGTCGGAAGAGGTAAATCACGAAAATGTGATTACCATGTGGGCTGTGCTAAAGAGACTTGTATCAGATCTCTACACGTAAGATTTTTGTAATTTAGTTTTAACTGTTCCATTTATAAATCAAAGGGCATGCAGGCTATTATCTCTTTTTCGTACTCAGAATATACAAAGGAGGATAATCCATGGAAATTCAAAAGCATACAGGAGAAAAATTAGAAGACTACTTTTCCCGATTAGTTGCGGAGGGGTTTGAATTTGATGCTTCTTACCAGAACATAACGCTTGCGGATATCGAAAGTGTGCTCCGTAGACTCAACCAATTTTCCAATGATAAGCGCGATGTTATTTGGTGCTTGCTTAATTCGGATTTTCCTTCTCCCTTCGCTAATGCAACAGGCTATTCTATCGCAGATGGCGCATCAATCGCTCAGATCGGGTGCTATGTAGGTATACTGATGCGACATGGTGGCAAGCTTGATCGTGAGGGACGTGACTATTGGGTAAAACCACTTATTGATGAAATTGCAGCAATTGAGCGAGTGACCTTTTCGGATGGTGTATTTGTATCTGGTCATTTAAAGGCAAAGTCACCAAACTCCGCATATAGGCTCACAGATGCGTTCAAACGACTCTTAGTCAGTGTGGAGACAGATCATTTTGCTGAAAGCTTGGAAGAATACATTAGAAATGTTGATCAGAGGTTAGCGGTATTTGCTGAACTCGAAAGAGCATCAAGAGAGAACATTGGTATATCCGGTCATAAGCGACTCATTCAAGATTCCATCAATGTATATGCCCAAACATTCTTGCCCGGATATATTCCGTTGTTTACAGATTTTGCCGATGGAGACCGGGTGACTGAAGAAGAGCGAGCTGCACTTGATCAATATGGGATTGTATTTGGTACAATAGATGATATGTGGCCGGATGCGATACTCTATAACCCAGCAGAAGAAAAACTGTGGTTCATTGAAGCCGTAACATCAGATGGTGAAGCGGATCTCCACAAAGTAGAGGGTTTACAAACAATATGTAATAACTCCGGAAAAATCTATGGAGGAACAACTACTACATATGAAACCTGGAAATGTCTTGCGTCTCGGCAGCAGAGTGAAAATAATTTAGCACCAGGAACATACATCTGGATTAGAGAGTGCCCTAATAAACATTTCAAGGTATGCTAACCAAAGGCCCCAGAATCGTCGTCGGATTCTGGGGCTTCCAATTATGTGTATACTTCGTTTAATAGTTCATCGCACGTTGCAGTAGAAAGACTCCTTTTTTGCATTAAGCGTTTTCCGATATCAGCAATTACACACAGTGGAGGAACAGGAATGTTATTTATTTCTGTGGAGTTTACTTGCGTGCTGCCATCGAGAACACGATAGTATGTATCAAAGAGCGTAGAGTTTAACAACGCATAAACACCATATACCACTTCTTTGGACAAATCCTCTCCGATGGTGCTGTCTACATAATTTATTTTATTCTGCGTGCTTATTGAGTGGTATTGAGGGAAATCTTCAGCAAGATAAATCCCGCATTGAAGTCTTCTTCGTTCCTCTTTGGCAGTAAACCTTTTGCAAAACACATAGCTTTTGTTTCTTTGAATCAATCCTGGCTTAGTATCGACAATCCAATCACAATTTTTGCCAGAGGGTTGATGACCTACTCTTCCGTTACGAATATGTTGGCTATAAAAGAGAGGAACAGTGTGGTCTTCCGGTTCTGAACGTAAGTCTTCCCATTGCCGAAAATCAACAACAATGCCAGTCTTCATTCTCAAGCCAATGTCCGGAAAAGTTGAGGAAAATGTATTGATTTTATTTACGGCTGCAACTTCTTCGGAAGATATTGGCAAGAATACATATAACTCTTCGCCGGCTACTACAGAATCATATGGTACCTTTAACACAGAAACATCATTAAAGTCTCGGTTTGATTGACTGGAGGTAATAATCACATTATCTGGAGCAGTTTTGGTTTTTTTCATTTTGATGATAATTGTTTCTTGGAGTACTTGCTCCTCAGTAAACACTTTATCCCTACTTATAAAGAGATGAATTTGCTGAATTTTCCCCTCCTGTAAAAAGTAGTTTCGGAATGCTCTGAAATATGCTCCAGAAGTCCAACTGCGTGGGATAATGTATACCATCTCGCGCCCTTTTTTCAGATTGAATAGAGACATCGCCGCAAATAGAAAATAAAGATTTGGAGCGCCATGTACAACTTCTGGCATAGCTATCGCTGCTGGATCATCTCGCATGATCCTTAAATAAGGAGGGTTAGCAATTACCAAATCATATTTTGGGGGATATGGTTCTGCATGCAAGGTTCCCGAAAAAGAATCTCCTTGTGAGAGAATATAGTCATCCTTTTTTATCTCGAAATCAAAACTGATGCTGGCATTTTTCTTGATATAAATCAGATTGGAGCGAAGAACCGGAATAACATCAGGATCAGTTTCGTAACATGTTAAAAAGATCTTTTTAATATTGGTCTCCCGCTGTAGACGATCGATTAGAGCAGCAGAGAGAATGCCTGTTCCACATCCAGGATCCAGGATGTCAACAGAAGCAGGCAAACCATTTAAATCAAACATCTCTGCCATATATGTTGCTGTTTCTACCGAAGTGAAGAATTGGCCTTTTTTCTTTCTTACACTTTTTGGCATATTCTCAAGAAAACATATTGTTTTGTCAAAAACATATTCAAGCACTCTTTATAAGCTCCTTGTATTATATGTATTTTTTCTTTTATCCTATTGTAACTCTTTTCTGGACATTAACCAAGTCAAATTTTCGTTTTTATATTTTGGTCTTATCGGGAAATTTCTCCGAATGAACAGTAGCTGTTCCTCTTTTTCTGTGCTATTGTGTCTTGCCAGTCCAACATTATTCTCGGGCAGCGGAATCGGTCTCTGCATCATACGATGAACAGCCCTCCATACCTGAAGCCTGCTGCCGGGATAGGCTTCTCTCAGCTTCTCGACCGCGCGGTTCTTCGCCTTCTCCACGGCGGACTCCTTCATCATGTGATACATCCCGATCTCTTTCAAGGTCGCCTCCGGGTATCCGAACACGCCGCAGGTCTTGCCGAGAATGTCCCTGTCCTTCTTCGGCAGGGTGTCGAACAGCTCCCGGAGTAGCTCGATGCAGACCTTGCGGTACACGGCCTGCTCCGCTGAAGCGGAGAGCGTCCCCGGCATTAGCCGCTCATAGGGATCACCGTCATAGCCCACCGGGACAAGATCATGCACACCGAGGAAATGGGTGTTGTAGCGAACATACCGGCTGACACGAGCCTCGGAGATGCCCAACTCCTCCACAATTTCGCCGGTATCCTTCCATGCAACATGATACAGCCTCTGTGCCTGCCGGACGGCAGCCATCTCGTCCTTGCTCAACGCCATACAGCCAATATTCTGCTCCAGCCAGCGGGTCATGCGCCCCCTCAAATGCGGGTAGAGGTAGGTGGTGAGCGCGGCGCGGCTCTCGTCATACTCCCGACTCTGTATCCGTGTCGGGAACTCCAACGCGCCCTCGCCGCAGAGGTCGTCCAGAATCGTTTTCGTATACGCGGAAAACTGATTTGGATGATGCTGATCCGTCATCAAGCAGTTAAACTCCGCCGCGGCTTCCTTGGCGATGCCGCGGATCAGACCGATGTTTTTATAGTACAGCTTTTCCAGCGCAGCTTCATCACCGTCATAATATTGGCGAATTAGTTGCTCGTTGG
>DXUR01000193.1 GCA_019417795.1 Clostridiales bacterium
ATCTGCGGCGAGAAGATCGGACTGTTGGGCAATCGGAAACTGGAAGACGGCAACCTCTGTAAGGACTGCGCGAAGCAGCTCTCTCCCTGGTTCAGTGACCGCCGCCGCTCTACGGTGGAGGACATCAAGCGGCAGCTGGCCTACCGGGAGGAAAACCGGGGCAGGGCGTCCCAGTTCCGCACCACCCGCTCCTACGGCGAGGATTGTAAGGTCCTGCTGGACGAGGAGCATCGTTGGTTCACCGTTACCCGTGCCCGGGATCTGGCGGACGCCAACCCGGATATTCTGGACTACACCGCGCTGACCAGCTGCCGCGTGGACATTGACGAGAGCCGCACGGAGCAGAAGCGGGAGGGGCCGGACGGCAAGGAGGTCAGCTACAACCCGCCTCGCTACGAGTATTCCTATGACTTTGAAGTGATCATTTCCGTCAATAACCTCTACTTTGACGAAATGAAGTTCCGCCTGAACAACAGTTCTGTGTACATCGAGCCGCAGAACACCATGCAGCGGCCCATGATGGGGCAGCAGGGTATGATGGACCAGCGTCCTATGGCAGGTCGGCCCCAGAGCGGCATGACACAGCGTCCCATGATGGGACAGATGAATTCTGTGGGCCGGATGAATACCATGGCTGCCGGCTTCGATCCGGAGAGCAATCGGGAATATCGCAAGTACCGCGAAATGGGCGACGAGATCCGAGCGGCGCTGCTTCAGGTGATGGAGACCGCCCGTGGCGGCGGCACAGTTCAGACAGCCCCTATGCAGCAGGAGGTCCCCATGCAGCAGCAGGAGACCTTCGCTCCCGCTCCGGCAGCGGCCGGTCCGTGGACCTGCCCCGCCTGCGGCGGACAGAATGACGGAAAATTCTGCGAGTACTGCGGCGCGCCCAGAGGATAAGGGAAACAGATCGGAGAAAACGGCTCAACAGCGTCCGCCCGTCTACGGGCGGGCGCTGAACGGAACATGAAGAAAGAAGGGTGAGAGCAAGCATGGCAGCACAGGTGACCAACTATCAATGCCCAAGCTGCACCGGCCCGCTGCATTTTGTGGGCGCATCCGGCAAGCTGGAGTGCGATTACTGCGGTGCTACCTATGATGTAGCGGAGATCGAGGCGCTTTACGCGGAAAAGGAAGAAAAGGCCGCGGCGGCGCAGCAGTCTGCTGAGGAAAAGACGGCAGCGGAACGGCAGGCTGCCGAGGAAGGCGGCTGGGAGTTGCCGGACCTCAGCGCCGACTGGGGTGCCGAGGGAGACGGCATGAAGGCTTACAGCTGCCCAAGCTGTGGTGCGGAGCTGATCTGTGACGCAAGCACGGCGGCTACCTCCTGCCCTTACTGCGGCAACCCAACGGTGGTGCCGGGGCAGTTTGCGGGAACGCTGAAGCCGGATTTCGTGATCCCCTTCAAACTCAGCCGCGAGGACGCCATCCGCGAGCTCAAGAAGCATTACAGGGGCAAGGTGCTCCTTCCCAAGAGCTTTTCCAAGGAAAATCACTTACAGGAGATCCAGGGGGTCTATGTACCCTTCTGGCTGTTCAGCGGTGAGGCGGAGGGCAATGCCCACTATGAGTGTACCCGGTCCCACAAGCGCACCGAGGGTGAGTATGAGGTGATAAAGACGGAGCACTTTGACGTGTACCGTGCCGGAACGATGCCCTTTGAAAAGGTACCGGTGGACGCCTCGACTAAAATGCCGGATGATCACATGGATTCCATCGAGCCTTACAATTACGATGACCTGAAACCCTTCTCCACGGCGTATCTGCCGGGCTTCCTGGCGGATAAGTTCGACGTGTCGGCGGACAAGAGCCGGGAACGGGCCGATGTCCGCTGTCTGGGCAGCTTGAAAAAGGCGCTGCAAGGCACCGTAACGGGATACGCGACCTGTTTCCCGAGGGGCGAACACGCAGACATCCAGCGGGGCAAGGTCCACTACGCGCTGCTGCCGGTGTGGCTGCTGAATACCAAATGGCAGGGCAAGGATTTCATCTTCGCCATGAATGGACAGACCGGAAAGCTGGTAGGAGACCTGCCTGTGGACAAGGGGCGATTCTGGGGGATGTTTGCCGCCATTGCCGTGCCGCTGTCCGTATTGAGTTCGGTCATCGTCCTGCTGATGCGATAAGGAGGGACGGACATGAAAAGAAAAGTCACAGCTTTGCTGACGGCGCTCCTGCTGACGCTGACTCTGTGCGTCCCCGCTCTGGCGTGGACGGAATACGGCGCGATCTACGATGAGACCGACGCGCTGGGCTCGGACGAATTGTCCGATCTGGGTCAGTACACCCTGCCCCAGTTGACGGAGGCGCTTCACCTTGACCTGCGGGTGGACATATTTACCAATGAGGATGTGAGCGAGGGTACCACCGCCGGAGATATCGCCACATATGTTTACAAAGATTCCGGCTACGGCTGGGGCGAGGAAAAGGACGGCATCTCGCTGACGCTGGTGATGGAGCCTCTGGCGGACGGTTCTTACACCCTGGCGGAGACCGACTGGTGCGTCTACGCGATGCTGAGCGAGACGCGGGGCGACGGGCAGGAACTCTCCGGCCTGGTGTATGACGCGGTGGAGCCCTATCTGAACAACGCGCAGTCCTGGACCGGTGAGGACATGGCTGCGAGTGCCGAAGCGCTCTGCCAGGCAGTGAATGCCATGGCGGCAACGGCGGCGGACTATCTCTCCGCAGACTTCCCAACGGAGGCGCAGCAGCCCGAGACCGTCCAGTCCGGCGAAGCGTCAAAGCTGGGCGATACCGGCATGAACTATGTGTTCGATCTGCGGGGAATGCTCTCCGACGGGGAGCGGGAACAGCTGGAGGATCGGGCCGAGGATATCGCCCTCCGCCGCAGCTGCGGCATCTATACCCTTTTTGTGGAAGACTTTACAGCTTACGGCTACGGTGACGATCCCTATACCGCCCTGTATCAGATCTACCACGCCGAGGGCCTTGGTGTGGGCGAGGACCGGAACGGCGTCATCATCATGCTGAGCATGAAAGAGCGGGACTACGCCATGTTCGTCTACGGCGAATGGGCGGAGTATGCTTTTGACCGATACGGCGAAAAACAGCTGGAGGATCGCTTTTTGGATAAATTCAGCGGCGGCGACTGGTATGCCGGGGTTTCCAGCTATCTTGCCGCCTGTGACGAGTTTCTGACTCTGGCTGAGGATGGAAAACCTGTGCGGTCCAGCCCCCTGCCGGCCATCGGCATTGCGGTGGCAGTCTCCTGCCTGATCGCATTTCTGGTGTGCATGATCCTGAAGGAACAGATGAAGTCCGTGCGCAAGGGTGTTGACGCCAACGTGTATACCACGGCGGGCGGTGGATTGAAGCTGACGGACAGCTATGACCACTACACCCATACCACCGAGACCCGCCGTAAGATCGAGAGCAACTCCGGCGGCGGTGGCAGAAGCAGCGGAGGAACTGTAAGCCGCAGCGGCGGCGGCGGTCACGGCCGCAGCGGCAAATTCTGAGAAGGAGGCAGAATCATGAAGCGCTTGACTTTGCACCGGCTGGCGTCGGCACTTCTCTGCCTGACGCTGGCTCTTAGCCTGGCTGCCTGCGGAGGGAAAAAGAAACCGGCCCCGGCAGCGGGAAACGGCGGCGTAAAGGAGACGATCTCCGACAGCAGGACCGATCAGACCGGTCAGGCCGATCCTGTGAAGCCTTCCGAACCGGAAGCGGAGGTGGACCAGGAGCTGGTGG
This sequence comes from Clostridiales bacterium, assembly GCA_019417795.1. The sequence goes on from DXUR01000193.1 coordinate 3,715, forward strand.
AGGAATGTCTCGATAAGCTGGGCTTTGATTTGGAATACGGCGGCTATCCCGGCGCCGCGGCCTATCTCGGCTACCGGGAGAAGGGGGACACCTCCAAGCTGTCGGACTGGATGCTGGAAAACTGCCTTGACCTGACGGCGGAGATGCCGGTCATGCTGACCATCCCCTCGGAGCGGGTCCTCGGTCCGGGGTACGGCAAGCTGTTCTGCGTCATTCCGCGGGGAGAGAACACCAGCCTTGCCGTGAACCACATCACATGGCAGTCTCAGGGCAACGGCCTGCATCCGGTGGCGGACGAAGTCCTCTACCGGGAGGAATATGCCCAGCCTGTTTTGCTGTTCGTGAACCCGGAGGAGCCGGATATGGAGGTCAACCTTGTTGCCGATGACGGCACGGTGGTGAACTGGTATCCGCAGGAGGACCTGTACGGCGATCTCATCCTGCCTGCCAGCGAGGAGGGCCGATTGCTGCTGTTCGACTTCTCCATCTACACGAACACCATCGCCATCGACCATCCCGAAGGCTGGGAGCCGACCGGTGACGATTGGTGGTGGCCTCCTACGGATCTGGGGCTGGCCGATACCTCGTGGGATTGCGATGAGTGGACGCTGGAGCTGCATTATGGCGACTGCGACCCGGACTATGCGGGGCTGGCTAATTTGTACGAGTGCTATGACAACCAGATGGATCTGCGATTCTTCGGTGTATGGCGCATGGAGGATGACTGCCTGCGGCTGGATATGTCCGCCGGGGTGGGCAGCTCCCTCAGCGGCAGTTTCCCAGTGCTGATCTCCCCCTCTGGCGAGTATCTGTACTTCCAGCGCTCCCGCATCGGCGAGGGAATGCCCTTCCTGCGGAACGGCGAGGACTCCGCTACCTTGAGCTTGCGCTACGATTGATGAAACCTTTTATACGAAACAGACCCGGCAGCTGATTTTCAGCCGCCGGGTCCTTTTTATTAGCTATATGCGTGGAAATTTTCTGTGGGTATCAGAAAGCAACGTGCATGAACAGGGCCACGCAGCAGAGAATGATCGCCAGAGGGACGTACACATACCGGCCCGCATTGTACCAGAGATCGCCGCGTTTTTTCGTACTGCCGGTGTTGATGGCGTCCAGCAGGGCGTCCTTCTTCATCACGTAGAACCAGGAGACCGCGCCCAGTGTAGCGCCGATGGGGATGATATAAATGGACACCAGATCCATCCAGGGACCCCACTTGCTGATGGTCTCCATGCCGATGCCGAAGCCCAGGCACAGCGCGCCCAGCAGTACCAGGACGGTAACGCGGTTGAGCTTCGGGAACTTGTGCATCAGGGACTCCGCCACCACCTCAAACATATTCTGCAAAGAGCTGACGCCGGCGAAGATCATAGCCATATACAGGATGATGGCGAAGAGCTGGCCCATGGGGATGTCCTGCAAGATGGTGGGCAGGGTCACGAACAGCAGGCTGGGACCGGCGCCCACGTCCAGACCGTAGGAGAAGCAGGCGGGGATAATAACCAGAGCGGCTACCACGGCGGCAATGGTGTCAAAGAGGGCCGTGTGCTGGGCCACGCCCACCACGTCCTCGTCCTTGGAGAGGTACGCACCGTAAACGATCATGCCGCTGCCGGTGACGGACAGGGAGAAGAATGCCTGACCCATAGCCCAGATCCAGATCATGGGATTCGTCAGGGCCTCCCAGCGGGGGGTGAACATAAAGACATATCCCTCTGCAGCGCCGGGCAGAAGGGCCACCCGCACGGCCAGGATCAGGAAGATCACAAAGAAGACAGGCATCATGACCTTGTTGGTCTTTTCAATGCTGCGGGCGCCCAGAAACAGCGTCAGCAGCGTGCCCACCACCACAACGATGTGATAGGGGATCACGGAGTAGGGGGTGGAGGAGAAGGCACCGAACCAGGCGGCGGTGTCCGTGGTCAGCAGTGTGCCCAGCAGGGAATCCACCAGAGCCTTGAGCACATAGGTGACGATGACGGCATAGCCGATGGCGATGCACAGGGAGCCAGCCAGAGGCAGCCAGCCCAGCAGACCGCCGACTTTACCGGCAGACTTGCTGCGGGTGTCCCAAGCGTTTTCGTAAGCGCCCAGCGTACCGGTGGCGGCACGGC
>DXUR01000194.1 GCA_019417795.1 Clostridiales bacterium
TTCCCCGTACCGCACCAGCATGGGGCGGTTCAATCTCATTTCTGCCCGGAGGGCCTCCACCTTTTCCGGCGTGGCCTGCGTCCCCAGCAGGGTGGCGGCAGGGTCTCCGGAGATCATATCAAAAGCCGCGAACGTCAGAAGGGAGACGACGAGCATGGTGACAAGCAGCGTCAGAATTTTCCGCGCCGTGTATCGCATGACTGTCATCTCCCTTCCGGGTCAGCGGCGTCAAAACGTCCGCTGTTCATCACTTATTTCGTATAGTGGATAGTGGAAAGATCCAGAACATAGATGGGGTAGAAGGAGGGGCCCTCAAGACCATCCCGCACTGCCACGAAGTCAGCCATATCCTGAATATAGACGTTGGCAGCGTTTTCCGCCAGATTCTTTTCCATTGCTCTGTAAAGGGCGGTCTGCTCCCCATCGTCATAGCAGGCCTGAGCCTGGGCGAACAGAGCGTCATAGTCCGCGTTGTTGTAGTTGATAAAGTCGCGGCTGGCGGTAGAGACGAACCGCTCCAGCATGGCCCGTGCGGTCATGTTGGAAGCGTCCACGCCCACCACAGTGGACTGGAACTGCCGGTTGGAATAGGTGTCCTGCACCCAGCTCTCCCAAGTGACGGGCTGAATGGTGGCATTGATGCCCACAGCCTTCAGCTGCTCCACGATGACCTGTGCGGTATCCATGTGAGACTGGTAGTTGCTGGGGACGGTGATGGTCATATCGAAGCCGTTGGGATAACCGGCCTCCGTCAGCAGCTCCTTGGCCTTTTCGGTGTTATAAGTATAGTAGTTGGTCAGCTCGTCGTCAAAATACTTGCTGAAAGCGGGGTACATGCTGGAGCCCAGCAGGGTGCCGTAACCGTCGAAGGCCAGATCCAGGATCTGCTGACGGTCAATGGCGTAGCAGAGAGCTTGCCGCACCCGCACATCGTCAAAGGGCTTCTCGGCGTTGTTGAGGTACAGGGCCTGCACCAGATTCATGGTGCCTTCCTCCACATGGAAACCGTCGCCAAGCTGCTGGATCTGGTTGGTGGTCAGATGGGCAAATACATCCACAGCGCCGCTCTGGAGGCTGAGAAGGATGCTGTCGGCATTCTCAATGATCTTATAGGTGACCTTGGTCAGGTCGGGCTTCTCGCCCCAGTAATCATCAAACCGCTCCAGCACCACGGACTCCTGAGCTGTCCGGGAAACGAACTTGAACGGGCCGGTGCCCACGGGGGCGGTATCCTGCTCCGTGTAGTCCTTGGGCAGCACAGCGGTGGTCAGGTAAGAAGCAAACTCATTGTTGGGCTCCTGCAGCTGGAAGCAGACGGTGTCATCCCCCTCCTGATACATCTCCACGTTGGCAAAAGCCGCCACCTGAATAATATCTGCCGGAGCATTGGCATCGCCGCAGCGCTGGTAGGACCAAATCACGTCCTCCGGCGTCACCTCCTGGCCGTTGTGGAACTTCACACCGGCGCGGAGCTTAAAGGTATACAGCAGATGGTCTTCGGAAACGGTATAGCTCTCTGCCACAGCGGGATTCAGGTTGCCGCTGGCGTCGGGCTTCAAAAGTCCTTCAAATACGTTGAACATAACCTCACGAGTTCCTGCCTTCACGGTTTTGTGAGGGTCAAGACTGCTGTCCAGGTCCTGGGCGATGCCCACGTTCAGTTCGCCGGCCGCAGCGCGGGCCGCGGGGCCTTCCGTCTGGGTGTTCGCGGTGCTCTGGTCCGTAGTTCCGGTCGTCCCGTTCTGGCTGCCGCCTCCGCATCCGCTGAGTACGGCGCTCAGGAGGCAGACCGCCGCCAAAAGCGTCAGGATTCTCTTCTTCATATGCAATTCTCCTTTTTATATCACTGCTCCGGGGAGTCAGTGTATTCGCGGAGCGGTTTTCTCCGTTCCGCAAATTCCCAGTTCCCTTGCGGGTACTGAAAATCCATGAGGGAATATGCGGTGGCCGATCCGCAAAAACAGCCCTGGGACACATCGTTTGTTATTTTTCTAACGATATGTCCGCAAGGCTGTATTGTACAGGATACTGCGGCTGATTGCAAGCCTTTTTTACAAGTTTTCCGACGTTTTCTCCGGTTTTTCAGGCTCGGTTTCCTGCTCCGGCAGCGGAGCGGTGTAATGCTCCGTTTCCACGGGGAGATCCTTTTCCGCCAGACGCCGGTCCACCAGGAACGCCACCAGACTGTACAGGCAGGCGCATACCGGCACGCCGAAGAACATACCCGCCACGCCGAAAAAGCTGCCGCCCACCAGAATGGCAATGATGACCCACAGGCTGGAAAGGCCCGTGCTCTCTCCCAGGATCTTGGGGCCGATCACGTTGCCGTCCAGCTGCTGGAGAGCCAGCACGAACAGCAGGAAATACAGAGACTGAATGGGGTTGACCAGCAGAATCAGGAAGAAGCTGGGGATTGCCCCCAGGAAGGGGCCGAAGAAAGGAATGACATTGGTGACGCCCACAAAAACGGACACCAGCGGCGTATACGGCATATCCAGCAGTGAGCAGCCGATGAAGCACAGCACGCCAATGATGAGGGAATCCAGCAGCTTGCCCCGGACAAAGCCGGAGAAGATGCGGTCGACCTTGGCGCTGCCCCGAAAGACCCAGTAGACCGCTTCCTCAGAAAACAGGCTGTAAGCCAGCTTTCTGGCATGGGCGGCACAGCGCTCCTTGGTAGCCATGAAGTACACAGAGACGATCATGCCCACCAGCAGGTTCTTCAAGAACACCAGCGTACTGAGCACACCGCCGGAGACGGCGATCATCAGCATCTGCGTCCGGGTAAAGACCTGATTTTTCAGCCACTCCGTTGCGGACTCGTAGAACTTATCCATCTGGCCGGCTACCCAAACCTCCACGGTGGGGTTGCTCTCCAGCAGATGCTCCACCCAGCCGCTGATGGTATTATAGTAGCCTTCCACGCTGGAAATCAACTGCACCACGCTCCGATACAGCTGCGGGATCAGCACATGGCCCAGCAGATAGCAGAGCAGGCCGATGATGGCCCAGGTCACCACCAGACTGACAGCCCGGGCGCTCCGGGAGGTCATGCGCCCCTCTGCGTGGGCCTTTTTCATCTGTTCCGGAAAAAACAGGTTTTCAATAAAGTCGATGACCGGCGCCAGCAGGTACGCCAGTACCGCGCCGATCAGAACCGGCTGCAGTGCTTTCAGCAGTTGACCGCCGAAGGATGGCAGTACCCGGCGACCAAAGAGGGTATCGTAAAAAAGCAGGATCGCGCCCACGGTCAAAAAGAGGGCAAGTCCCCACCGCACCGCGCTGTCTTTTTTCTTCATCCAACCGCCTCCTGCCGACAGGGTCCGCCCGCCTGCGGCAGACTTCTCCCGAAACCTTTATACAAACTTTATTCTACACGTCGCCCGGGGGAATTGCAATCCTCAATTCCCCATGCTATACTACTTTAACCGTCTGTTAACATTTATAATCATTTTCGGAGGCATGGACATGGAACCCCAAAAGAAGCTCCTGATGATCGTCAATCCCCGGGCGGGACGTAGCAAGCCCCGGGGGCCGTTATATGACGCGGCTGCCGCCCTGTGCGATGCCGGATATCTGCTCCGTATCCGCCGCACCACCGCCGCCGGGGACGCAGCCCGCATTGCCGCCCAAGAGGGCGGAGATTATGACACTGTGGTGGCCGTGGGTGGCGACGGCACCCTCAACGAGGTCATCTCCGGCATCCAAACGCTTAAAACTCCCCCGGCGGTGGGTTATCTGCCTCAGGGGAGCACCAATGATTTTGCCGCCAGCCTGGAGATCCCCTCAGATCCCGTTCAGGCGGCGGAGGCCATCGTCCGTGGTCAGCGCCGTCAACTTGACATCGGCCGCTTCGGTGAGCGTATTTTCGTATATGTAGCCTCCTTCGGAGCCTTCACCCGGACATCCTACACCGCCTCTCAGGATGTGAAAAATGCTCTGGGCCACTTCGGCTATCTGCTGGAAAGCCTCCGGGATCTGGATACGCTGCGCCCCTATAAGGTCCGCATCACCGCTGATGGGGAGACACTGGACGGTGAATACCTGTTCGGCGCCGTTGCCAACTCCACCTCCATCGCCGGTATGATGAAGCTGGGGCGGGAGGAAGTCATTCTGGATGACGGCCTCTTTGAGCTGCTGCTGGTGCCCCACCCCCAAAATGCAGCGGAGCTGCAAAATCTGATCTGGGCCTTGCTGAATCAGCAGTATAACAGCGGCGGTCTCATTTTCCGACATGTGTCGGCCCTTCACGTGGAAACGGACGAGGATCTGCCCTGGTCCCTGGACGGAGAGTACGAACCCAGCCAGCCGACGGTGGACATCACCAACTGTCAGCGGGCTTTGACGATGCTGCTATGAGAGAAGAATTGACAAATCTGCGCCGGTTTTACGGAGATCATGTTCCCACGTTGCTGGAAGCCCGGCACGAATATGCTGTTTTATGTCCTCTGGTGGAGCGTCCGGATGGACTGCACCTGTTGTTTGAGGTCCGGTCTGCCGGGGTCAGTCAAAGCGGAGAGACCTGCTTTCCCGGCGGGCAGATGGACCCGGGAGAGACCCCGGCAGACTGCGCCCTCCGGGAGACGGAGGAGGAATTGTCTATCCCCCGCGCCGAGATTCGGCTTCTGGGCCAAGGGGACTTTATCTGCAATCAGCGGGGCTTTCTTCTGCGGCCGCTGCCGGGGCTGGTATCCCCTGCCGGTCTCGCCACCCTGCGTCCCGCCCCCGCTGAGGTAGCGGAGGTGTTCACTGTGCCGGTGGAATTTTTCAGGACCACCCTGCCCCAGCCATGCGCCTATGACCTGATCCCCCGTGTCCCGGAGTCTTTCCCCTATGAAGCGGTTGGGATCCCCCGGGATTACCCTTGGAACCGCGGCAAGGTAGAGGTCCCGGTGTGGCTCTACGGGGGCCACGCCATCTGGGGCATGACCGCCCGGATCGTGCGGGATCTGGTTTCCCATTTGTAAAAAAAGCGTCTGAAAGTTCTCACTTTCGGGCGCTTTTTCCCTGTCCATGTGTATATCATGCGCCAAATCCCTATATTTTCCACAAAAAAAGGCGCCGTCTTTTCGGAAAAACAGAGATTTTTTACTTTTTTCGTATATTCTCTGACATTTTTGCCAAAATAATGTTAGAATGGTTATGAATCCGAAATCTTTGCAATTTTTGGAAAGGAGGCACTTCCCGTGTTTCAGGCAGGAGATCTGCTGGTCTATGGCACCACCGGCGTCTGTCGGGTGCTTTCCATTGACCGGCGGCAGGAGCGGGTGGGCAGCACCCGTCAGGAGCGGCTTTACTATCAGCTTAAACCCATCTATCAGGGCGGTTTGATCTATACCCCGGTAGACAATGACAAGGTGTCCATGCGGCCCATTATCTCCCGGCAGGAGGCGGAAGATCTTATCAGTGAAATTCCCACCCTGCATCCCGCTGCCTGTCGGGCTTCCACCACTCAGGCGCTGACTCAGCAGTATCAGGCCAGTCTCCGGCAGCATGACTGCCGCAGTCTGGTGGAGCTCGCCATGTCCATTCACGCCAAGCGCCGTCAGGCAGAATCCCAGAACCGCCGCCTCGGCATGGTGGACGAGCGCTATCTCAAGCAGGCAGAGCAGCTTCTGTTCGGCGAACTGGCCGCCGCGCTGGAAATTCCCTACGAGGCGGTCCAGCCCTATATCGCAGACCGGATCGCCGCCGTCCACTCCTGATCTGCGAAACAACACGAAAAATCATGCGGAACAAAAGAGGGGCCTCGCTTTCAGCGAGGCCCCCGAGACTGTCGATTAAGTGGTAAATTCTCCGCAATGGTAAGGAAGGGTGTGCGCGG
>DXUR01000195.1 GCA_019417795.1 Clostridiales bacterium
TATCTGGATTTATAAGCGTATCTAAAGAGATGTGCAGGACCTTTGCCAATGCTCTCAAAATCAAATAGGACGGGTTCATTTTCCCTTTTTCGATATTGGCAATTTGCTTTACAGAAACATGGCTTAGATCGGAAAGTTCCTGTTGTGTCAGTTCTTTATTCTTTCGGGCTTCCCGCATTTTTTGCCCTAAAGCAGTTAAATCATCAATCGGCATAATCGTTCACCTCAATAATATTGTATCGTTCCGGTTTGATTTGAGGAATAACCTTATCATTCCGGTTTTTTCGGTACGATTATACTGATTTTTCTTTTTTGCAACATGGTTGCAGGCTTGTATTCTTCGAGCAATAGAAATATAATGGAATGTATTGCAGGAGGTGCAGAGATGGACTATATGACCCTAAAAGAAGCAAGTGAAAAATGGGGAGTTTCAATTCGGCAGATAAACTATTATTGCGCCGGTGGCCGTATTCCCGGTGCTGTGAAGGTGGCTACAATTTGGCTGATTCCGAAAGACGCGGAAAAGCCTGTGGATATGAGAACGAAGCAAGGAAAGGAGCAAAAAAATGCAAAAGATACTTTATGTTGAAGATGATTTGAGCCTGATTGATGGATTGCAATATACTTTGGAAGCAAGTGGATATATGGTGGACAATGCCAAAACTGTAAAGGAGGCTTTGGCCCTATTCCGAAAGAACACCTATGATTTACTTTTGCTGGATGTTACGCTCCCAGATGGCACAGGCTTCGATGTTTGCAAAGCGGTACGGAACAGCTCAACCGTTCCCATTATATTTTTGACAGCTTCGGATCAGGAAATCAGCATTGTCCGAGGACTTGATATGGGTGCCGACGATTATATCACCAAACCGTTCAAGCTGAATGAACTTCTATCCAGAATTAAGGCAATCCTGCGCCGTTCCTTGCAGTTTTCCAAAGCAGATACCTTTTTGGAAGCCAATGGTATTCGTGTAGATACGGCGGAACGGCTCGTTTGGAAAAATGATGAACCGCTTGACCTCCCGCTGGTGGAATACAAATTACTATGTTTGTTCATGCAAAATCCTAATCACCTTATGCCGCGAGAAATGATCCTGGATAGGATGTGGGATGGCAACGGAAACTTTGTGGATGACAATACCTTGTCTGTGTATATCCGGCGGCTGAGAAACAAAATTGAGGACACACCCAATCAGCCTAAATACTTGCTGACGGAACGAGGTATCGGCTATAAATGGGTCGTTGAGTGAGGACAAGGTATGGGCAAATTAGGGAAAGAAACAAAGAATCTACTGTTGGCAATCACCGTCATCTGCCTTATTTCATTTCTACTTGCCGCAGGACTTTCGTTTTTACTTGCAAAGGACTTCCAACATGAGATGTTGCTCCATGACTATGGTGTTTCCGGCTACCAGCTGAACCATGAGGATAAATTGCAGATTTCAGCTTTTACTGCTCACCCCAACGAAAGCGATATAGAACGAGGCAAAGAAGCGCTGGCCTCTATTGGATACAGTGAAGCAACATCTATGCAGCTATTGCCAACTGTTCGGGAATATCGAAATCAGACGATGCTGTATCTATTCTTGCTGCTGTTGTTTCTGTTCGGTATGGTATATCTGGTTCTGCTGTTTTATCTGCGACGCCAGCATAGAGCTATTGATGATGCGGGAAGTAAGATTCGAGAATTTTTGGATGGCAATTCTATGTCCAGAATTGAATGTTCCCAAACCGGTGATTGGTATAGCCTTTTCCATGATGTCAATGAAATGGCGACTATTCTCTCCGCCCATGCAGAGAGCCAGAAGCAGACAAAGGAGTTCTTACAGGACATCATTTCGGATGTATCACATCAGATTAAAACGCCGCTATCTGCTTTGAAAATGTACCATGAAATCATAAGCAGTCATAAAGGAGAAGCCGAAACGGTGGCGAACTTTTCGGAAAAATCTCAACGAGAGATTAAGCGAATGGAGAACGTTATTTATACACTGCTCAAACTGGCGCGCCTGGATGCGGGAATTATACAGATGGAAAAAGCAGAAGAAAATGTTTCCGCTCTCATGCAAGATGTTTTGGAACGATTTGAAACATGGGCAGAACAGGATCACAAAGAGATCACCCTTTCGGGTAAGGATGATATTTCTCTTAATTGCGATGCACTATGGATGTCGGAGGCGATTGGAAATATCGTCAAAAATGCTTTGGAACACACACAACCGGGCGGTCACATTTCGGTGCAATGGACACAATCACCCCTGTTGACTCAGATCGTCATTACAGACGATGGCAAAGGTATCCACCAAGAGGACTTATACAACATTTTCAAACGCTTTTACCGCAGCCGCTTTTCGTCAGATGTGCATGGGATAGGATTGGGCTTACCGCTGGCTAAATCTATTGTGGAGGCACATGGGGGAACTATTTCTGTAACCAGCACACTCAATGTTGGAACTACCTTCACATTGAACTTTTTCAGCCTTACAAATGAGTAAGATGCAGGTCACTTGGAAGTAAGCCGAAGGGGGTATGATGTGACCATAAGGAGGTACTGCGTATGAATATTCTTGAAGTACAGGACTTGTGCAAAACCTATGGAAAAGGTGAAGCAGCGGTTCAAGCGTTGCGTCATGCAACATTTTCGGTTCGCAAAGGTGAATTTATTGCCATTATTGGTGAATCTGGCTCCGGCAAAAGTACGTTGCTGAATGTTGTGGGTGCTCTGGACAAAGCCACTTCCGGCAAGGTCTGGATCGACGGTCAGGATATTTTCTCAATGCCGGAGAAAAAACTGACCGTGTTCCGGCGGCAACACATCGGTTTTATCTTTCAGTCATTTAATCTGATCCCGGAACTGAATGTAGAACAGAACATCACTTTTCCGTTGCTGCTTGACTACAAGCGGCCAGACCAGAGGTTTGTCAACGAGCTGCTGAATGTTTTGGGACTGACCGAACGCCGTCATCATCTTCCCAGTCAGCTCTCCGGTGGCCAGCAACAGCGTGTCGCTATCGGCAGGGCTTTGGTTACACGACCTGCACTGATTTTGGCGGACGAGCCGACCGGCAATCTGGACAGTAAAAATAGTCAGGAAGTCTTGGCTCTCCTGCAAACCATGTCGGCCAAGTACCAGCAAACCATTTTGATGATTACCCACAACAAAAATCATGCAAGTGCGGCAGACCGCATTTTCAATATGTCTGATGGTGTGCTGAAGGAGTTGGGGGCGAGCCGGAAATGAAACACTACCTCGACTTGGTTTCTATCTCCAACAAGGTTCACCGCAGGCAAAGCCGCATGACACGCATTTGCATTGTGCTGGCGGTTTTCCTGGTTGCAGTCATGTTTGGACTGGCCGATATGTATTTGAAAAGCATGACGGATGAAACCCGGCATCAAACTGGAGATTGGCATTGTAAAATCACAGCTATTGACGAAAAAACATCCGAATATATTGCTGCCCGCCCTGAAATAGACTTGTCTGGCTGGCAAGGCAACATTCCCGCAGAAATCGGCTGCACAGTGGCAGATCAGCTCGTTTCTGTTGCAGGGATGGACGAGACAATATTTTCTGAAATTTATTTAGGTTCTGTCCTTTCAGGTGAGTTCCCTGAGATAGCTGGACAGGTAGCTGTTTCATCTACATTAGCACAAACAGCAGGAATTTCGTTGGGAGATACTCTTGCTTTGAACTCTCCTGATGGGAGTACAATGCAACTGGCGATTACGGGAATTATGGATGATGATGCCGCCAATATGATCTCGGGAAGTGCCAGTGCAATCCTTTTGACACCTGAAGGGCTGTCAAGCATTCAAACTGCGGATCTAAGCGGCAACTGGCAGTATGTCGTTCGGTTCTCGCTGCTCACTAATGTTGGTTCCAGCATTGCTGATATTCAGCAGCAAAACGGCATATCTGATGCACAAATCACCCAAAATGAAGAACTGCTCAGTATGCTCGGGCAGCTACCGGGTTCCAATATGTCGCAGATATACACAATGGCATTTCTGCTTTCTTTGGTGGTAATGGGAACTTGTGTTATGATGATTTCCAGTAGTTTGAATAGTAATGTCAGCCAGCGCATGGAGTTTTTCGGTTTACTGCGCTGTTTGGGAGCCACTCGTCGCCAAGTATTGCGCTTTGTGCGCCGTGAGGCTTTACAGTGGTGCATTACCGCCATACCCATTGGTATCGGGTTAAGTATCGTGGTGGTTTGGGGACTGTGTGCAGTCATGCGGCAGCTCAGCACTGTATGGTTTGGTTATATGCCTATCTTTGGCATTAGCTGGCTAAGCATTGGTGTGAGCATTGTATTGGGACTTATTACCGTTCTATTGGCGGCTCGGACCCCCGCAAAAATGGCAGCAAAGGTTTCCCCATTGGAGGCTGTCACAGGCAATACACAGCAGGAATCCTCGTTCCGCCATGCGGCAAACACTCGGCGGTGGCATGTAGAGGTAGCACTTGGTATCCATCATGCCAAGGCCAAACGGCGCAGCTATATTCTGATGACAAGTGCATTTGCAATCTGCATCACCTTGTTTTTAGGGTTCTGTACGCTGGTTCCCTTTATGGAAAACGCATTTATGCCGAAAGAATGGTCGCCCGAGCTTTCCATTGTCAGTGACACAAATACTTGTTCCATTCCGGCGGATCGAAGGGATGCCGTAGTACAAAATTCCGCTGTTAGTCGAGTGTTTGGCAGAATGTTTGCTTATGATGTTCCTGCCCAAATTAGCGGCGCAATCCATAACAGCAATCTAATCTCCTATGAAGAAAATCAGTTCCGCTGGGCGCAAGATCAACTAATTGCAGGTTCTATAGATACTGTAACGAACACGCCGGGACAGGTCTTGTTTGTGGCAAACGCAGGAACAGAAGTGCAGGTGGGAGATACCATTACACTGACAATAAACGGGAAGGATCAAACAGTTACTGTAGGGGGTGTTTTGTCTGACAGCCTATTGGCTCGTGCAGAGAGAACGGAAACACTGATCTGCTCCGAGGAAACTTTTTCGCAGCTGACGGGTGAGACTGGGTATACTATCCTGGATGTCCAGTTCCGCTTTGGTTCTGATGAAGAAGATGTTGCCGAGGTTGAAGCATTGTTCGGTGAAGGAGTCACTTTCACTGATGTCTTAATCCAAGCACAGCAACAACGTGGCCTTTATTATGCTTTTGCAACATTGGTATATGGTTTCCTGTCAATCATTGTAGCCATTACGATTTTCCATATTATGAATACCATCAGCATGGGAGTTTCCGCCCGAACTCGTCAATATGGAGTAATGCGTGCCATTGGCATGAGTAATCAACAGCTTACACGCATGATTTCTGCGGAAGCTGTCTCGTATGCCATAAGTGGTGTCATATTGGGATGTATTTTCGGATTGCTGTTTCATTGGTTCCTGTACTCCAGCCTTATCACTCGCACATTCGGAAATCCCTGGAGTGTTCCGTGGCTGGAATTGTGCTTGATCATAGGCGTGATTCTCGCAACCACGGCGCTGGCTGTACGAGGCCCAGCAAGAAGATTACACGCTATGTCGATTGTGGAAAATATCAGCTCGCAATAAAATTATATGGCATACGGCCAATAGGCTAAATACTCATGTGGATTTGAGAGGTTGTCCCTCCGAGAAGATCGGTGTGGGCAACCTTTTTATTTATCTTACAGATAAGTAAGATGGAAGTCATTTGGAAGTAAGATTGATTCCTTAAAATCGAAACAAATAAAGATTTCCTGCCGGACGACGGCAAAAGAAAAAAAGCCGTCGTAGAGCAGACAATTTGACACG
>DXUR01000196.1 GCA_019417795.1 Clostridiales bacterium
TCAAGGATCGGTCCAATAGCGCGGGAAGCTGCTGGCCGGGGATCAAGACGATTGCAAGGGATATGAACCTCTCCCGCAGCACCGTCAAGCGGGCACTGGCGGATTTGGAGCAGCACGGATACCTTGCCAAGCTGCCCCGATACCGTCCCAATGGGAGCAATACCTCCAATCTCTATACGCTGAAATAAACCCAAAGAGCTTGGTATCAAAATATGATACCAAGCTCTTTATTTGGACAAAGTGCAAAATTATCGTCCCACCAAGGGGCTACTATACCTGTTTGCTGGACCGAGGAGGGGTTCAATATGAACCCACCGGAACAGCCCACTCTATCGGAGAATTAAGACAGAGAAAGAACAAGCGGGGGTAAACCAAGCCTTATTACTTGTTATGGGCGCGGTACAGGAAGGTCACGATCTGTGCGCGGGTGCATTCCTCATCAGGACTGAAGATGGAGACCGTTGTTCCGACTGTGATATTATGTTTGACCGCCCACAGCACAGCATCGATATAGTAGGTGTCTGCGGCTACATCGGCAAAAGGATTGGCCGTGCCCGCTGCCGGAGACTTCTGAGAGCGCCACAGGAAGGTGACGATCTGCGCGCGGGTGCAGGTGGCGTCGGGGCTGAACATGGTGTCGCTGGTGCCCTTGGTGATGCCCTGCTCCACAGCCCACAGCACCGCATCATAGTAGTAGCTGCCAGCCTTTACGTCGGTAAAGGGCATGACTGCGGACTTGACGGCGGGGCTGCCGGCAGCACGCCACAGGAAGGTGACGGCCTGCGCACGGGTGCAGATGCCGTTGGGATTGAAGGTGGTGGCGCTGGTGCCGGTGGTGATACCCTTGTCCACGGCCCAGATCACGGCGTCCTCATAGTAGGAGCCTGCGGGCACGTCGATGAAGGGATTCTTGCCGGTGGGGGTAGAAGCCTTGAACGTGGCCGCCACGGTGACCTTGCTGGCGGGCATGGTGAAGGTGAACTTGCCGTTCTTCTCGGTCAGCTTGAGATCCTTGTCCTTGCCGTCCAGAACGGTGAGGGTATCCAGCACATAGCCCTTGTTGGGATCGACCGTCAGAGTAATGGTTGTGCCCTTGGCAGCGGACTTGTGGCTGGCGGTCACATCGCCGTTTTTGGCGCTCTTCACGGTGATAGGATAGGTGGTGACACCACCGCCGCCGGTGGAGCCGGTGTAAGTCCAATGGGCGTACACGGTGGTATCCTTGTCAAACAAGGTAGCCGTGGTGATCTTAGTGCCGCCGTTCTTTTCGGTGTACCAGCCGTCAAAGCTGTATCTGCCGCTGTGGGTGGCGGTGGGCAGCTCGGGGAGCTTTTGGTCAATGGTAGTCATGCTGGTAACGGAGGGGCTGCCGCCATTGCCTTTGAAGGTGATGGTGTACCGCTGCCCCTGGTGGTTATTGCACTGCACGAGAACCTCCAGAGGGGTAAGCACCCCTGCGGGCATCCATTTCCCCACGGCGGGGTCATAGCGCATCTGAATTTTCAGATTGTCCGTGTTTTGGTTGGTTGCCACGCTGTGGGTGATGCCCGTGTCGGTGCTGTACTGCGTGCTGTACACCGAGGGGATAAGGGTAAGGGTCGCCTGGCTGGGGTTGTTGGGATCCGGCATAATGGAGACACTGCCGGGGAGGATGCCGTAGTTCTTGAACTGTGTTCTGTCCGTGCTGCACTGCACCCGAACCTGCACCTGCTCCAAGCCGCTGACATTCTCCTCCGTGGGATGCGGCGGAGTCTGCGGATGCTGGCCGTCACATTTCACCAAAATGATAACATTCGGAAAATTGCCATCCAGCTCCCACTTGTTCTTGACATACTTCAGAGTAAAAGCTGTGTGGGTGTTCCCCTCCAGCCCTGCATTTTGGTGCGTTTTTTTGGTGTCCGTATCGTACTTGTCCTTGTAAACAGGCAAATTGAGACTGACGACGGCCTTCAAAACACCGCCTTCCATGTAGGGCTTGCCCAAGGTAAAGCCGCCGGGGATCTTCCCGTATTCCTTACTGCTGTTGGTTGTAGTACACTTGACGGTGACAAGGGTGGGAATTTCGAGATCCTTAAGATCATCTTCCGTAATCTCCGTAATTTCATTGACGATGGAGAAGTTCTTGGAGGCCATGCCCTTGTAGTTGCCATTGCCGGTGATGGTCACCTTGCCGCCATGCTCCGGCGAGGTGTTGGTATCGTAGCTGTAGGTGAAGTCCTTGTCCTTATCCAAGACCGTGTTGCCGTCCTTGATCTCGGGCGTGGGAAGGATAGACTGCCCCGTATAGCGCTGCGGAGGGATGTCGGCAATCATGTCGGCGGTCACGGGCTTGGGCGTGATCTCGGCAGTGTAGTAGTGGGTGATGTTCATCAAATAGTCCGGGTGGACAAACTTGACGCCTACACTCAGAGTGCCCGCATCCTTGATCTTTGGTATGCTGTTGCCGAAGCTGTTTCCCTCATCTGTGGTGTAGCCCGCGATGCGCCAGCCCTTGGGCATCTTAGCGTCATCCACGATGACCGCCCCATGCTCCATGCCGTCATATTCCCCTTCGTAGCCACTTGCCACGGCACGCAGCTGTTTCTTCAACTCCTCCGAGATTTCAATATGCATCGTGGTAACGGTAAGGGGTGCGCTGTTCGCACTGGGCTGGTGGGTGGCCGTTGCCTTCACACGGGCGATAATGGTGTATTCCGTGCCGGGACTTAAATTGGTGAAATGGCAGCTGTCCTGCCAGGTCTCCCCATTGTCTTTGGAATACTCCCATTTATTGTTTTCTGTCACTTTAATGTCCGTATCCGTCCTGCTGACCAGCGCAATGGTGGGTGCGGCCCCCTGATACACATGGCCGCCGCCGCAGGTGAAGTGAAGCATTTTGTTTTTGGGCATCTCACCGAGAAGCACCCATTTGCCTCCTTCATATTTCAGCGTGAACTGAATCGGCGTAATAAACTCACCCGCATGCGCCGTGTCCTGTGTATGTGTGCTGCCCATGTCCTGATTGAACTGCTTTAAATAGGTTTCATTCGCAACACTGATAATAACCGTCCGGACATCCCCCTCTTTCTTGATCTTAGAAGCAGAAAAGCCGCCGGGCAATTGGCCGTACTTTTTACTCTCGTTGGCCGTTGTGCAGACGCAGGTGACCAGATCGTCTGGAATTGTGATGCCCGCCAGATCCTTTGTCAGATCAAATGTTGGCGCGGTTTCCTCCGCCAGAACCGCCGTTGGGAGCAAACCTACAACCATGATAAGGCAGAGTAGAATGCTTAAAAGTTGTTTCTTCATTGTTATCCTCCTCGTCAAAAAAATTGTTGACCATGACTCATCTTTCAGCGCACGAGTCTGCCGCTGCACCGCCGAAAGACTCCTCATCATCACTTTCTGAGCTGCGGACCTGTGTCCTTGGACGCAAGAACAAGAATATCCGTCTCATTCGCCTTCCTCCACATATTCTTCACGATTGATGCGTTTTGCCTTTTCAATTTGACTGACATATTGCAGAATCAGTCTGTTAACGAAAAGATAGATAATATATGCTACCATAATTGAGATAAAGTCCTTGTTAAGTTATGATGTTTTTACTTTTTTCTCTGTGCCGTTCCAAGAACTCGATTGTACAGCATGGATGCTGTGACGAATTTGTGACACTTTCCCCGCACTTTCATGGGGGAATTTCAATGCGGCTTCTGGTATGCTACAGACAAGGTTGATACACAACCACAAATACTTCAAAAAAGGAGCGTAACATACCATGAAAAAGAAAACGATTTTGAGCTTTGCACTGGCACTGGCATTGACGGTATCGGCCATCGGCACGGCAACCTCCGCCTTTGCCGCCACATCCGCACCAATGGAGCCTGTTACTAAAATTGCCACCGAGAACGAGGACGCCATCTGGGAGCAGATCGAGGCGGTGGAAGAGAAGAGCGACGCCATCTTCCAGAGAAACGCGGCGCTGTGGGAAAAGCTGGACGAAATCTGCAACGCCCTGCCCGACGACTACGACTTCACAAACTTTGACGAAGCGGCATTTATCCGCAGCACCAATGCCCTGACCGAAACGGAGAAGGAAGCCCTTCTGGCAGACATCAAGGAACTGAACGGCCTCGACGCTGAGATGGAGGCACTGTACGCTCAGCTGCCCGCCTGCGACAATATGCCGCTTTACGAGAAGGCGCTGGAAAAGGCCGACCCCAAGGTATTGGATGAGATCGACACCCTGGAGCAGGAGTATGACCGCGTCTGCGAAAAGCACGCCGACCTGTGGGACAAGGTAGATGAAGCATACTTCGATCTGCCGGATGACTACGACTTCGACAACTACGGTGAGGCCGCCTTCATCCGCAGCCTGAGCTTCCTGACCGATGCGGAAAAGGATGCGCTGATCGCCGACTACAACCGTCTGGTAGAGCTTGATAACCAGCTGTGCAAGCTGTACGATACCATCTGGGGCAACACCGGCTGCGAGGGCGGCATCTGCCCCCTTTGACGGGAAGGCGATATTCTGATAGTATAAAATCAACATCTTGCCGATGCTGCGCTCACGCGCAGCATTTGGCGCTGCTTTCAAGGAGGACGCATGGGACATTCCATCTATTTGGCGGACGATGAAAAGAGCATCCGGGAGCTGCTCCATAGCTTCCTCGCAAGCGACGGATATACCGTGCGCTCCTTTGAAAGCGGCGACGCGCTGCTGGAGGCGTTTCGTCAGGAGCCCGCGGAGCTTGTGATCCTGGACATCATGATGCCCGGCACGGACGGACTTACCGTGTGCCGGGAGCTTCGCGCTGTTTCCGATATTCCCATCATCCTGCTTACAGCCAAAGACAGCGAGCTGGACTACGTCATGGGCATCAGCCAGGGCAGCGATGATTATCTCACCAAGCCCTTCCGTCCAACGATATTGCTGATGAAGGTGAAGGCGCTGCTGCGCCGCGTGGAGATGGACAGGGGGAAAACGGCGGCGGCAGAGGATGAGCTGCGCTACGGGGATATCCGCTATTCCACCACGGAAAACGCTATCTTTTGCGGGACTGTGACGGTGGCGCTGACCCAGACCGAACTGCGGCTGCTCAGCTATATGATGAAGCAGCCGGAGAAGGCCTATTCCCGCGAGGAGTTGCTCAGTGCGGTGTGGGGCTTTGACTCAGATGTAGAGACCCGCGTGACCGATGAAACGCTGCGCCGTATCCGAAAAAAGTTGCTACAAGCGGGCAGCACCGTCAGCGTAAGCACCATCTGGGGCTTTGGTTATAAGCTGAAGGGAGCGGAGTGTACATGAAAAACATCAAACTGCGGATCGTGTATTTGATCCTTTGCTCGGCGCTGCTGCTCTTTGCACTGTTCATGTTGGCAGTGAACCTCATTATCCCCGCACACTTTGTGCGTGAGGCAAAAAAGGCGCTGCTCAACGAAGCGGAGTATCAGAATCGAGCCATACCCTACACCTATGATGAGCCGACCTATGACGAGGGCGAGGAGGGAAACTTCTTTACCCCCAGCATCGTCTTTTTGGAGCTGGAGGACGGCTACCGGCCCAACACATGGAATCGGGATACCTACCGGCTGGAGAAAAAATTGCTGGAATACTGCGCCGGGCGGGATATTGCACTCAATCAATGCTATACCTTCAAAACGGACAAACATCACCTGATATTCATGTCCGTGCAGGAAGAGCAGGACGATTGGGAAACACCATGCGCCTATATCATGTACATAGATATCGGGCCTATCACCCGCTATATCGTAACGCTGAACTGGGCGTTCTTTGCGGTGCTGCTGGCGA
>DXUR01000197.1:0-3484 GCA_019417795.1 Clostridiales bacterium
GCTGGGACTGGCTGTTGTTGTCCGTGGCCTGATCGGCAGGCACAGCGCCCCAGGTCACGGAGACCTCCTGCTGCTGGCCGCCCCGGTAGATGGTGAAAGTGGATTCGTCACCGGCGGAATACTTCTTCTTCAGGGCCACCAGTTCCTGATAGGAGTCCACATCCGTACCGTCGATCTTCATAATGACGTCGCCCATCTTCAACCCGGCCTTGTCAGCGGCGCTGCCCTCCTCCACGGAGTAGATGAACACGCCCTTGGTCACATCGTAGCGGTACTGAGCGGCCATCTGCTCATTCATGGTGCCAGGGGTGATGCCAAGATATGCCTTGTTGCTGACATAGCCGTTGGTCATGATGTCCTGGATCATCGCCGCCACATCGTTGATGGGGATGGCAAAGCCCAGACCCTCCACGCTCTGGCTGGCGTAGCTGGAATACTTGGCGGACACGATACCCACCACCTCGCCGTACTCGTTGAACAGCGGGCCGCCGGAGTTGCCGGGGTTGATGGCGGCGGTGACCTGGATCATGTTGAAGGGGGTGCCGTCCACGTCAATGGCCCGGTTCACGGAGGAAGCGATACCCTCGCTCATGGAGAAGGTCAGCTCACCCAGCGGGTTGCCGATGGCCAGCACGTGATCGCCCACGTTCAGGCTGTCGCTGTTGCCGAGGGTCACGTTGGGCAGATCGGTGGCCTCGATCTTGATGACGGCAATATCGTAATCCTCGTCGCCGCCGATATACTGGGCGTCATAGCTGTCGCCATTATACAGCGTGACCTTCACGGTGTCCGCGTCGCCTACCACATGGTAGTTGGTGACGATGTAGCCGTCCGGCGTCAGGATGAAGCCAGAGCCGGCCCCGGCAGTCTGTGTGGTCTGGCCGAAGAAATTGGGGTCAGAGGTAGCGGTGATGTTGATGGACACCACGCTGTTGACGTTGGTTGCGTACAGCTCCGCGTCCGTCATGGGATTCTTGCCGTCCACGGTTTTCAGCTGGATCTCTGTGGGCTTGCGGTTGGAGACATTCACTTCTGTAGTGTCGCTGCCGGAGTGATTGCCCACCAGATAGGCGGTGCCGCCGCCTACCAGACCGCCCAGCAGAGCGCACACCAGCGCCAGAGAGGCGATCTTCAGGCCCAGACGGTTCTTGCCGTTCTTGTGGGGCGTCTGCCCGCCCTGAGGCTGGGACTGATACACCGGCTGGGAATTCTGAGTCTGCTGCTCCTGCTGCTGACGGTAGCTGTTGAGCTGCTCGTCCACGGTGGGCTGCTTGGCGTCATAGCGCTGGCCCGGCTCTGTGCCGTCCTTGCGATAGGTGTAGTGATACAGATTCTGTTCATCGTTATACATAAGTCAAACCTCCTTGAAAAGCGGGCGCTGATCTGCGTTCCGCCGGGAACTTCCTTAACTTTGATTGTAGTATAGGACCGAAAACTTAAAACTGTCTGAAAAAAATTTTAAGCAAATGTGAACCTTATACATTTTTCTTTTTCCGCCCCTGTGGTACAATACAGCTATCAAAACAGGAGGTGCCGCCATGCTGCGCATCGAAAATCTGAAACTTTCCCCTGGCGGCGGTCCTTCCGCCCTGCGCAATGCCGTTCTTCACATTTTACGGATCCCCGAAAAGGACCTGTTGGCGCTGCACATTCTCCGCCGCAGCATCGACGCCCGGGAGGGCGTCCGCATGGTCTACACCGTGGAGGTCGAGGCGGCGGACGAAGCTGCCGTGCTCCGCCGCTGCCGGGACAAGCACGTTTCCAAGGCAGCCCCCCGGCCCGTCTATCAGCTCCCGGAGCCTGTGACCCCGCCGGAAGTACCGCCGGTGGTGGTGGGCGCGGGGCCTGCGGGCCTGTTTGCCGCGCTGGTACTGGCACGAGCAGGCGCACGGCCCATTCTGTTGGAGCGGGGCCGCCGCGTGGAGGACCGCACTACCGATGTGGAGCGCTTCTGGTCCACCGGAGAGCTGGACCTCACCAGCAACGTTCAGTTCGGAGAGGGCGGCGCCGGGGCCTTTTCCGACGGCAAGCTCAACACCGGCACTAAGGACCTCCGGCACCGCTTTATTCTGGAGGAGCTGGTCCGCTGCGGTGCGCCGGAGGAGATCCTCTATGACGCCAAGCCCCATGTGGGCACCGACTATCTCCATATCGCCCTGAAAAACCTGCGGCGGGAGCTGCTGGACTTGGGTGCGGATATCCGGTTTGAAAGCCAGCTGACAGATTTAGACATCCGGGACGGTGCTTTGCGCGGTATCACCGTCACCGGCCCGGAGGGGACCTACACGCTGCCCTGCCGGCAGCTGATCCTCTGCCCCGGTCACTCCGCCCGTGATACCTTTGAGCTGCTCTACCGCCGGGGCGTCCCCATGGAGGCTAAGCCCTTTGCCGTGGGCGTCCGCATCGAGCAGCGGCAGTCCGATTGCGATGCTGCCCAATACAAACAGTATGCCGGACACCCCGGTCTGCCTGCCTCCACCTATAAACTGAGCTGCCATCTGCCCAATGGTCGGGGTGTGTTCTCCTTTTGCGTCTGCCCCGGCGGACAGGTGGTGGCCGCCGCGTCGGAGGAACACCGGGTGGTGACCAACGGCATGAGCGAATTTGCCCGTGACAAAGAGAACATCAACGGCGCGCTGCTGGTGAACGTCACCCCGGAGGATTTCGGCGGGGACAACCCCTTGGCGGGTATCGCCTTCCAGCGGGATTTGGAAGCCGCCGCTTATCAGGCAGGACAAGGGAATTACCTTGCCCCCGCCCAGCGGGTGGAGGACTTCCTTGCCAAGCGTCCCTCCACAGGGCCGGGCCGGGTTATTCCCAGTTACCGCCCCGGCGTTACATGGACGAACCTCTGGGACTGCCTGCCGGACTTCGTGGCGGCGTCCATCGCCGAGGCGCTGCCTATCCTGGGCCGGAAGCTGAAGGGCTATGACCAGAGCGACGCGGTGCTCACCGCCGTGGAGAGCCGCAGTTCTTCCCCGGTGCGTCTGCTGCGGAATAACGATCGCCAGTCCCCCATTCAGGGGCTTTACCCCTGCGGCGAGGGCGGCGGCTGGGCAGGCGGCATCCTCTCCGCCGCCGCGGACGGTATGCGCTGTGGAGAAGAGATCTGCAAGCTTCTGTAAAGTATAACTCTATAACAGGATCAGGAGGTCAGCCATGAACAATTTCACTTTTTACGCCCCGACCATGTTTGCCTTTGGCCAAGGGGAAGCCAGCCGCGTGGGTGCGCTGGTCCGTCAGTTCGGCGGCAGCAAGGTCCTTCTGGTGGCAGGCGGTGGTTCCGTAAAGAAAAATGGAGCCTATGACGCTGTTGCCGCCTCTCTGAAAGAGGCCGGATTTCCCTGGTGTGAGCTATGGGGTGTTCAGGCCAATCCCCGCAGTGGCAAGGTGTATGAAGGCATTGATCTTGCCCGGACAGAGGGGGTAGATTTCCTGCTGGCCATCGGCGGCGGCAGCGTCATCGACACCGCCAAGGCCATCG
>DXUR01000197.1:3584-5744 GCA_019417795.1 Clostridiales bacterium
GATTTCCTGCTGGCCATCGGCGGCGGCAGCGTCATCGACACCGCCAAGGCCATCGGCATGGGCGTCCCCTATGACGGCGATTTCTGGGATTTCTTCACCGGAAAAGCCAAAATTGAACACACCCTGCCGATCGGCACGGTGCTGACCATCTCCGCCGCTGGCAGCGAAGGCTCCGACAGCTGCGTCATCACGCAGGAGGACGGCAATCTGAAATGGGGCTGCCCCAAAACAGACCTCATCCGGCCCAAATTCTCCGTGTTGGACCCCACCTACACCTATTCCCTGCCGGATTATCAGCTGGCCTGCGGTGCGGTGGATATGCTGGCCCACCTGTGCGAGCGCTATTTCACCAACACGCCGGACGTAGCCCTCACCGACCGGCTGTGCGAGGCCGTGATGAAAACCATTGTGGACGCCGCCCCCAAGGCGCTGGCGGATCACAGTGACTACGCCTCCCATGCGGACCTCATGTGGGCGGGAATGCTGGCCCACAACAATTCCTGCGGCATCGGCCGGGATCAGGACTGGGCCAGCCACCAGATCGAACACGAGCTGTCCGCCTTCTATGACTGCGCCCACGGCGCGGGGCTTGCGGTGGTGATGCCCGCCTGGATGGAATATGTCTGCGGCCATGATGTCATGCGTTTTGCCCGGTTCGCCGTCAACGTATTCGGTTGTGAAATGGATTTCGCCCATCCGGAGCGCACGGTGCAAGCTGGCATCCGCCGTCTGCGGGACTTCTTCCGCACTTTGGGTATGCCCGCCACGCTGGAGGAAGTAGGCGGCAGGGCGGAGGACATTCCTGCCATGGTAGCCCATCGGTGCGAAAAGCCCAACGGCTTCCCCTTCGGCGGCTTCGTCAAGATTCAGGAGGTGGATATGGAAGCGGTTCTCCGCCGCTGTGCCAATTGACTACGCCGCCGCAAATTTCACTTGGAACAACAAAACTCCCCCAAGGAACGATTCCTTGGGGGAGTTTTCCGACAGTTTATTACTTTGCGTATTCGACACACTTCGTCTCGCGAATGAGATTGACCTTGATCTGGCCGGGATATTCCATCTCTTCCTCGATCTTCTTGGCCAGGTCACGGGCCAGGATCACCATCTGATCCTCGTTGACCTGCTCGGGCTTCACCATGACACGGACCTCACGGCCGGCCTGAATGGCATATGCCTTCTCAACACCCTGGAAGGAGGTGGCGATGCTCTCAAGCTGCTCCAGCCGCTTGATGTAGTTCTCCAGATTCTCGCGCCGTGCGCCGGGACGGGCCGCGGATATAGCATCCGCCGCCTGCACCAGACAGGCCACGATGGTCCGGGGCTCCACATCGTTGTGGTGGGCCTCGATGGCGTGGATGATCTCTTCCTTCTCCTTGTACTTCCGGGCAAATTCCACGCCCAGCTGCACATGGGTGCCCTCCATCTCATGATCGATGGACTTGCCCAGATCGTGAAGCAGACCGGCCCGCTTGGCAGTCTGCACATCGGCACCCAGCTCGGCGGCCATCATGCCGGCAATGTGGGACACCTCGATGGAGTGCTGCAAAACGTTCTGGCCATAGCTGGTGCGGTAATGGAGACGGCCCAGCATCTTCACCAACTCGGGGTGGAGGTTGCGGATGCCGCACTCGAACATGGCGCGCTCGCCCTCGGCCTTGATGGTGGCCTCCACCTCACGGCGGGCCTTCTCCACCATTTCCTCGATATGGGTGGGATGGATACGGCCGTCAGCGATCAGCTTTTCCAGTGCCAGCCGGGCGATCTCCCGGCGGACCGGCTCGAAGCAGGAGACGGTGATGGCCTCCGGTGTATCGTCGATGATGAGATCCACACCGGTCAGAGTCTCGATGGTACGGATGTTGCGGCCCTCGCGGCCGATGATACGGCCCTTCATCTCGTCATTGGGCAGGGGAACCACACTGACGGTCAGCTCGGCCACGGAGTCCGCCGCGCAGCGCTGGATGGCCTGAGCCACCACTTCGCGGGCGCGGGTCTCGCATTCCTCTTTCATCCGGGACTCCACCTCTTTGATCTTGAGGGCAGTCTCGTGGGTCACTTCGCTCTCCACCTGCTGAATGAGGTATTCCTTGGCCTCGTCAGCGGTGAAGCCGGAGATCTTTTCCAGCATAGCCGTCTGGCTCTGCTTGATGGTGCGGATCT
>DXUR01000198.1 GCA_019417795.1 Clostridiales bacterium
AGGAAATTGTATATGGGTAACGAGCAAGCGGGGGTCGATGACCTCCGCTTGTTTTATATACAGCTCCGGTCGAATGAAAAAGAACAATGTTCGGAACAATATCAAAAATTTCCGGAACAATGTCATTGTTCTATCGGAACTATGTCAAACTAAATTTGATATTGTTCCGAACTTTATCAGAGCAAGAGGTCAGAAGCTTTCCGGTACAAGCGCCAGTTTGTTGATTGATTCGTGTGCCCGCACTAGCGCATCATAAACTGCCAAAACATCTTCGGAGTCCCAAGTTCGCAGAGATTTTTCATCAATCACACCGGCACTTTCCTGAATGATCTTCGCAAGCTGTTCTTCATCTGCAACGGCGACAACAGCTTGAACCGCTGCATTGCTCTGTGCCTTTTTCAAATTTAGAATAAGGCTATCGATAGAACCTTTGGACTGCACCTCAAAAACATAAATCGCTTTTCCCATATTGCCGATTTTAGCTTCCCAGACAGCATCCACAACTGCGCCTGTTGCAATCTTTACTTCAGAGCGGCTGTCAAAGCCGAGCAGCTTTCCTATGTCCACCAGCTTGTCTTTGATTTCATCGTGAAGCGATCTTGAATCTCTGGCAGAAACGGGCTCCTGAGAAATAGAAATTGCATCTGTGGTGGGGACATCCTTTTCTGCGAGAGGGAGAATTTCATCCCACAGGAAATAGTCAACAGCCAGCAAGTCCGAATCAGCAGCGCCTGCTTTTTTCAGACTGGATG
Source organism: Clostridiales bacterium (assembly GCA_019417795.1). Next base: position 753 of record DXUR01000198.1, read on the forward strand.
CAATTTCCTTTGCAACCGCACACACTTCAGTATATTTCTTTCCGGTGTATTGGTAGTTGTACTTGGGCATATTCGGAATCCCCAAGTAACCGTAACAAAGAATGGTTGTCTTGTTGAATACGATGTACTCCTGCGGATTCATATAGGAAAGCAGTTCACTGATTGTAGCAGGTCCCATACCTTTTACAGATTTCAGAAAAATATCCCACCGCTTCTCTACAGAGGCAGATCCGTACAACAGGTCGGCTAACTGCTTTTTAAGCGTAGAAAAGCCATTATCTTCAATCAGCTTATCGACAACATATTTTTTGTTTCCCCACATCAGAACTGCCCAAAGCCTGCTGATATACTCAAGGAAATCTTCTTCGGTCATTGCCAAGAGCTTATCTTTGGTGAAGGATTGGTAGTATGCTTTTCGCTCTTTCCGTTCATTCCAGTTTTCTTCGTAATATGCGGCATTGGTGGATTGCTTTTTTATAAACGCCTGAATTGCTATAGAAAGCTTCTGTGTGTCCATACTCACCCCTCCATATTATCCGTCCAAAGCTCGCACTGCGTCATAACAGTTTGAACCGCATCGTCCATCCCTTCGGGCGGATACTTATGTTTTTTCAAAAGGCGTTTAATCAGCATGCGCATTCTTGCCCTTGCCTGTTCACGCCTGTTCCAGTCAATCGTGCGGTTCTTGCGAAGGGTTTCAGCAAGTTCCTTGGTAATGGCGATCAATTCATCATTTTCATAAAAATCTTTGATTGCCTGTGGCTTTGTCAGCGCATCATAGAATGCTAACTCATCCGCCGTGAGGCCAAGTTCTTTACCTTCGTTGTGCGCAGCGGCGATCTGCTTGGCAAGCTTCATCATCTCATCAATGACCTGCTCATTTGTCAGCATACCGTTCAGATAGGCGTTCATCGCCCGCTGCATAATCTCACTGAATTTTTCGGATTTGACCACATTTGTCCTGCGGTAAATCTGAACCTGCTCGGCGATCAATTTTTTCAGCAATTCTACGGCGAGATTCTTTTCCTTCATCTTGGAGATTTCTTCAAGGAACTTCGGATCAAACAGAGAAAATTCGGAGTTCACATCAGAAAACAGATTGATGACGCCGTCACTCTTGATGCTCTGCTTCAAAAGCTCATTGATCCGGGCATTCATCTCCGGGAGAGAAATCTTTTGCCCACCGCCCTGATTAGTCAGCCGAATGACAAGGACACGGACAGACTCGAAGAAGGCTGCTTCGAACCGCATCGGCTCATCTACCAAGGAAGAACAGAGAGACAGTGCTTGGTGAAGCATCAGTGCCTCTTTGAGGAATGTATCCCGTTCCTTCTCCAACTCCCGACCCATTATGAAGTTCACAGCGCCGCTGATTGTTTTTGCCCGCTCAAGATCCGTGCCGGACATAAACTTCGAGTAGTCGTAGTGATGGAACAGATCTTGGCATATAGAGAGCTTTTCGAGGAACTTGGGATATGCAACCTTTGCGACATCGGTATCGCCATAGTTCTTTTTATCCCGTACCGTATAGTCGTTCATTGCCTGCTTCAAGGCGGAAGCGATACCTACATAGTCGACGACAAGACCGCCTTCCTTATCACGGAAGACTCGATTGACACGGGCAATGGCCTGCATCAGGTTGTAGCCCTGCATCGGTTTGTAGACATACATTGTTGCAAGGGATGGTACATCAAAGCCCGTCAGCCACATATCTACGACAATAGCAATTTTCAGGGGACTGTCATTATCCTTGAATTTCTGTGCTAGTTCGTCTTTGTGGTGCTTGTTTCCAATGATTTTGCGCCATTCTTCCGGGTCTTTGTTGCTCTCGGTCATTACAACGGCGACTTTTTCCGTCCACGCCGGACGCAGTTCGAGAATACGGTTGTATATCTTCATAGCGATGGCACGAGAATATGCAACGATCATCGCTTTACCCGTGAGCAGGTTCGCACGGTTATTTTCGTAGTGGTCAAGAATGTCGCAGACTAACGAATTGATCGTCTGGTCGTTGCCCAGGACAGCCTCCATCTGGCCAAGTTGTTTTTTGCTCTGCTCGATAACCTGCGGATCGGCGTTATTGGCCATAATATCATATTCAGCATCAATGAGGCGCAAGGTGGCTTCATCCAAATGCAGTTTGATAACACGGCTTTCATAGTAGACCGGGCGTGTTGCACCATCCTCGACAGCCTGCGTCATATCGTAGATGTCAATGTAATCGCCGAACACCTCACGGGTGCTGCGATCTTTGGAAGAAATCGGCGTGCCGGTAAAGCCGATGTATGTAGCATTGGGCAAGCTGTTGCGGATAATGCGAGCCGTGCCAACAACACGCTTGGCGACTTCTTCGCCATCCTCGTTTGTTGTGATTTTGATTTTTTCCGCAAGTCCGTACTGCCCACGATGTGCTTCATCTGCCATCACGACAATATTGCGGCGCTCAGAAAGCGGCTCGTGGGATTCCTCAAACTTCTGCATTGTAGTAAAGATAATCCCGTTTGCCTGTCTGCCGGCAAGCAGCGACTTCAAATGCTCTCTACTTTCTGCGTGGATAGGTTCCTGCCGCAGAAATTTTTTGCATTTGGCAAACTGGCCGTAAAGCTGATCGTCAAGGTCGTTGCGGTCGGTAAGCACAACGATCGTGGGACTGTCCAAGGCATCTTGCAGTAGATGCGCATAAAAAACCATAGATAACGACTTTCCGCTGCCCTGTGTATGCCAAAAAACACCGCCCTTGCCGTCGGTCACGGTTGCGTGCTTGGTAGATTCGATGGCCTTTCTTACTGCAAAATATTGATGGTATCCGGCAAGAATTTTGTAGCTCTTGATACCCTCGTTTGAAAAGCAGATAAAGTTCTTGATAATATCCAACAAGCGATCTTTTTGGAACAACCCTTCAAAGAAGGTGTCAAACTGTGCATACTGGGTATTTTCATAACTGCCGTCTTTTGTTTTCCACTCCATAAAACGATCTTCACCTGAGGTGATCGTTCCTGCCTTGGAAGTAGATTGATCGCTCATCACACAGATGGCGTTGTAAATGAACATCGACGGAATTTCCTGCATATAATTCCGAAGCTGCCGATAGGCCTCAGAAGCGTCTGTTTCCTCACGGGAGGGGGATTTTAGTTCAACAAGAACAACAGGCAAGCCGTTAAGAAAGAGAATAATATCCGGACGCTTGTTGCTGTTCTCAATGAAGGTCCATTGATTGGCAACGATAAAGGAGTTGTTTTCGGGGTGGGAATAGTCAGCGAGATACACAATGCCGGAACGCTCCTCGCCTTTTTCTAAGTAGCGGACCGGAATGCCGCTTTGCAGGTACTCCATAAATTCGGCGTTCTTCTGCACAAGCTCGCCATTTTCAAAGTTGCGCAGCTTGAATAAAGCGTCGTTAATGGCGTCAGCAGGTAAGCCCTTGTTCAGACGATACAAAGACTCCTCCAATACAGTATCATAGAGCGGGCTCTTAAAGTCCCGTTCCACATCTGGGCCATAAACATACTCATAGCCCAAATCGTTTTTGAAAAGCTCGATTATAGCGTTTTCATAATCAGCTTCTGTGTTATATCCCGGCATATTTACTTCCCACCTTTTATATTGGTTGCAGTATAATCATTTACTGCTTGTCTCAGGCAAGTGGTAATCTGTACAGCTTTTTCTTTTGCTTCTTTTTTATCCTTGAGCTTTACAAAATAATAACCTGAGATAGACATTCGAAGCTTGCTTATGATTGCATCTCGTTTATACCAATCAACAGCGAAATTGCTTTGAATGATTCCTTTTAGATCTTCAATTTCTTCTGGCTTGGCTATACCACTCAAAAGATTAGACAGATTAGAGAGGATATAGGTGTTCAAGGATTCATCGTCAAGATTTTGAGGCGTACTATCCGCTTTTGTATGTGTGTCATACTTCTCAAAATCGGCAACTGCTTGTACATTTCCGCTATTTATATATTTAATATAACTGAGCTGGTGCTCCAATTCAGGAAACAGGGTTGCTTCGTTAATGTTGTACAGGTCAAGCTCTTTCAGGATTTCTTCCTTATTTTCACCACGAATGAAGAAGAATTCTTTTTCAAATGCATTCCGCAGATCGCCCCTCGATTTGGATATAGCTGATTTTTCTATATCAGTGACGCCTGAAACAGAAAAGAGACTGGCTAAGAGGAATACACCGCTTTGCTTTCTTAATCGCTCATTCGTATATGTAGGAGTGACCATATAGTTTTCCTGAATAATTTTTGCAAACTCTTGAAATCCGTTTTGCGTTGACCACTTTTTCCTTGTTTCTTCGTCGATTATATGATCCCGCTTTAATCTGGCAAGGACATTTCCAACCGTATTTTCTTTTGAAAGATCGTAATTTGCCAATGCGGAGACGATCTGAACCTCAAGGTCCGTTGGCAAAGAGGGATAGTAGTTTCGGGTGTAGTAAATTACCCCGTATGGCTCGTGCTTTTCTTCGCCGGCATCGCTAATATATGGCTCATCACCGTGACGTTTACAAGCAAAGTAGAGCGCTACCAATGGATTTGTGGTCAGATCCAGCAATCTTGTACACATACCATAGTGCTGGTACTTTGTCATAATGTCAAAAGTCGTCTGAAATTCTTTGAATTCCGCCGGGATTTTTTGCAAAGGAATTTGCATAAGCCGGTGCTCTATACTAAGCATATTGTTTCTGAATATGCTCGGCTCAATATCCCAGAACTCTGCATCCTGACCACGAAAATACAACTCAGTGGAGGTTCCGTCATCAGACTCTTTCAATTCCTTTACGGCACTGATGAACGAACTGACAGAGTCAATCTCGGTCAGCTCGTCAACTTCTAGTTCTTTATAAGCCAATGTGGTACCTCCTCTTTAGCACGGCATCTATAGTGTGTGCCATTGTATTCTCAATAAATGAGTCGTTTTGATATATAGAATAAATGATAATTTAGCGGCTTAGAGCTCGACGGCGGATACATCCAGTTCGCCGG
>DXUR01000199.1 GCA_019417795.1 Clostridiales bacterium
CACGCTGGACCGTAACGGCGACGGCGTGATCCAGTATGTGATGCTGGAGGGAGAGCCGGGACATCAGGATGCCCTGCTCCGGACGGAATACTGTATCTCCACCCTGGCAAACGCAGGTGTCTCTGCGGAAAAGCTGGCCAGTGACGCAGCCAACTGGCAGCGGGGCCAGGCCAGCGTCAGTATGCGCCAATGGCTGCAGGAGTTCGGAGAGAACATCGAGGTAGTCTTTGCCAATAATGACGACATGGCATTGGGAGCGATTGACGCCTGCGCGGAGGCCGGCCTGGACAAGCGCTCCATGCCCTTCATTGTAGGCGTAGACGCCACGCCGCCAGCCTTGGAGGCACTGCGGGAGGGAACGCTGAAGGGGACTGTCCGCAATGACGCTGTCGGATTAGCAGAGAACATGATGGAGCTGGCCGTTTCCCTATCCGTGGATGGAGAACCTTCTCAGGATCTGGAATTGACGGATGAGCGGTATGTGTGGCTGCGATATGAGGCGGTCACGGCGGAGAACTTAGGGGATCAGGCCGTTTCATAAGAACGGCGGACATAGAATAGAAGCCCGCAGAGGGTTGGATGTACGAAGAAAGCAAGGAGGCGCGAGGTATGACATATACAGGGCTGGAGACCTATGTGCAGCAGGCTGCATTTGATCAAACACTCACTCGGCTATATGGCGCGGAGGGGGCAGAAAAGGCCCATTCCCGCTGCATGGAGGTCATGGAAGAGTTTTATAAGACCTTTGACCGTCCGGCGGAGGCGCTGTTCAGCGCACCCGGCCGTACAGAGATCGGAGGAAACCACACCGATCATCAGAAGGGCTGCGTACTGGCCGCTTCTGTTGATCTGGATATTCTGGCGGCCGTGGCGCCTACGCAGAGCGGGATCATCCGGGTGCTGTCTCAGGGATATCCCATGATCGAGGTGGATCTCCGCGAGCTTGACCCGAAGGAGGAAGAGATCAATACCTCAGCGGCGCTGATCCGGGGCGTAGCGTCCTGCATGAGCGCCATGGGCTGTGATCTGCGGGAGCGGGGACTGGATGTGTACATGACCTCCACCGTCCCCAAGGGCAGCGGTTTGAGTTCTTCCGCTGCCTATGAGGTGCTGATGGGGACCATGCTCAACGAGCTTTTCTGGGAGGGGCGCTGCACGGCGGTGGAGCTGGCCCAGATCGGCCAGTACGCGGAGAATGTGTTCTTCGGAAAGCCCTGTGGTCTGATGGATCAGATGGCCTCCTCCGTGGGCGGCGTGGTATCTATTGATTTCGAGAATACGGCCCACCCGGCGGTGGAGCAGCTGGATGTGGATCTCCATGCCTACGGCTACGCCCTGTGTATTCTGGATTCCGGCGCGGGCCACGAGGATCTGACCAATGAATACAGCGCCATCACCAACGAGCTGCGGGCGGTCTGCCGCGTTTTTGACAAAGAGGTGCTGCGTGAGGTGCCGGAGGAAGCGTTCCTTGCGGAACTGCCCAAGGTCAGAGCAGCGGCAGGGGACCGGGCGGTAAACCGGGCGTTCCATGTCTACGCGGAAAACCGTCGGGCACTGGCGGAAAAAGAGGCGCTCCGTCAGGGGGATTTCGACAAGTTCCTTGCATTGGTGCGGGAGTCTGGTCGGTCCTCCGCCATGTATTTGCAGAATGTCATTCCCACCGGAAGCACGGCGGCTCAGGAGCTGATGGTGACCATCGCTTTGTGCGAGCGTATTCTGGAGGGACGGGGCGCTGTCCGTGTCCACGGCGGTGGCTTCGGTGGTACCGCCCAGGCCTTTGTGCCGCTGGATATGTTGGACACCTTCAAGAAAGCGACGGAGGCGGCGCTGGGTCAGGACTGCTGCCATGTGGTGATGATCCGGCCGGCGGGCGGCGTCAGATTGGGATAAGGAGAACAGATGCATGAGTTACCAAGCCATCAAGGATCTGGTGGGCTACGCCCTCCGCACGGGACTGATCGAGGAATATGACCGCCCCTGGGCGGTGAACGAGCTGCTGAAGGCTATGGGGATGGATGCATGGGAGGAGCCGGCGGAAACGCATGAGCGCCCCTTAGAGGACATCCTGAAGGAGCTGCTGGATGACGCGGCGGCCCGGGGACGGATCGAGGATGATACCACGAACCGGGATCTCTTTGACACGGAGCTGATGGGGCGGCTGACGCCCCGGCCCTCTCAGGTCATCAGCGAGTTCCGGCGGCGGTATCAAGCTGACCCGAAGGACGCCACGGACTGGTTTTACCGCTTCAGTCAGGACACGGACTACATCCGGCGCTACCGCATCGCAAGGGATGTGAAGTGGAAGGCGGCCACCCCCTACGGGGAGATGGACATCACCATCAACCTCTCCAAGCCGGAGAAGGACCCCAAGGCCATCGCGGCGGCGAAGGCGGCCCCTCAGACCAGCTATCCCAAGTGCCAGCTTTGCCGGGAGAACGAGGGCTACGCGGGACGGCTCAACCATCCCGCCCGGCAGAACCACCGGATCATCCCCATTACCATCAATCAGGAGGACTGGTTCCTCCAGTACAGCCCCTACGTCTACTATAACGAGCACTGCATCGTTCTGAACGGGCATCATACCCCTATGAAGATCGACAAAGCTACCTTCCGCAAGCTGCTGGACTTCGTTAAGCAGTTCCCCCACTACTTTGTGGGCAGCAACGCAGATCTTCCCATCGTGGGCGGCTCCATTCTGAGCCATGACCATTTCCAGGGCGGCTGCTACACCTTTGCCATGGAGAAGGCCCCCATTGAGCGGCCCATCGCCTTCCGGGGCTTTGAGGATGTGGAGGCGGGCATCGTCAAGTGGCCTATGTCCGTGATCCGGCTCCGCTGCGGAGACGATCAGCGTCTTGTGGAGCTAGCAGACCGCATCCTCACCGCATGGCGGAGATATACGGACGAGGCGGCCTTTGTGTTCGCGGAGACCGACGGTGAGCCCCACAACACCATCACCCCCATCGCCCGGATGCGGGACGGGAAGTTTGAACTGGATCTGGTGCTGCGGAACAACATCACCACGGCGGAATACCCGCTGGGCGTGTACCACCCCCATCAGGAGCTGCACCACATCAAGAAGGAGAACATCGGCCTCATCGAGGTCATGGGCCTTGCAGTGCTTCCCGCCCGGCTGAAAGCCGAGTTGAACGGCGTGGCCCGGGCACTGGCCCGTGGCGAGGACCTGCGGGCCGATGAGACGCTGGCAAAGCACGCGGACTGGACCGAGGAGCTGAAAGCCCGCTATACGTTTACCGAGGAAAACGCGGAGGAGATCCTGCGGCGGGAAGTCGGCGTGGTGTTCGCCACGGTTTTGGAGCACGCCGGCGTTTACAAGTGTACACCGGAGGGCAGGGAAGCCTTCTTAAGATTTGTTCAGAGCGTGTAAGCTGGATATAGACGTGAAAAAATAAGGAGGACGTGTATATGAAAACCATTCTGGTGGCCGGCGGAGCCGGCTATATCGGCAGCCACATGGTAGCGCTGCTGGTCAAGCGGGGCTACGAAGTTGTGGTGGCGGACAATCTGCGCACCGGACACTGGCAGGCCGTCAAGGGCGCGCGGAAGATGTATGTAGGCGATCTGCGGGACGGCGCGTTCCTGCATCAGATCTTCACGGAAAACAAAATCGACGGCGTCATCAACTTCGCGGCATTTTCGCTGGTGGGCGAGAGCGTGACCAACCCGCTGAAGTACTACGGCAACAACGTGGAGGGCGCGGTGTCCCTGCTGTCGGCCATGCAGGCTCACGGCGTGGACAAGATCGTATTTTCTTCCACGGCGGCGGCCTACGGCGAGCCGGAGAAGCAGCCCATTGAGGAAGGGGACCGCACGGAACCCACCAATCCCTACGGCGCGACGAAACTGGCCATTGAAAATATGCTGAAGTGGTGCGACTGCGCCTACAACATCCGCTATGTGGCGCTGCGCTACTTCAACGCCGCTGGCTCCGACACGGAGGCAGGCATCGGCGAGGATCACAACCCCGAATCCCACCTGATCCCGCTGGTGATGAAAACAGCCTTGGGTCAGCGGGATCACATCGGCATCTTCGGCGAGGACTACCCCACGCCGGACGGCACCTGCGTGCGGGACTACATCCATGTGAAGGACTTGGCGGAGGCTCATCTGCTGGCACTGGAATATCTGGAGCGGGGCGGCAGCAGTGACGTGTTCAATCTGGGCAACGGCGCAGGTTATTCCGTGCGGGAGATCATCGAAACGGCCCGCCGGATCACCGGCAAGGAGATCAAGGCCGTTGTGGAGCCCCGCCGGGGCGGTGACCCATCTGTTCTGATCGCCTCCAACAAGAAGGCCGCCGAGGTCCTTGGCTGGAAGCCTGTTCTGGGTCTGGATCAGATCATTTCCGACGCGTGGGCGTGGCACAGCGGCCATCCCAACGGCTATGAGGGATAAGAGATGTATCGACTGAAGCCGTTTGGCATGCTGAATGGCAGAGAGGTGCCCGTCATTGAGTTGTTCAGTGACAAATGTGCCGTGGAACTGCTGCCCTACGGCGCGGCTGTCCGGGCTATCCGCGTGCCGGACCGAACCGGCAAACTGACGGACATCTGCCTTGGATATGACGAACTGGAAAGCTACCGGACGCTGGATGCCTGCTTCGGTGGGACCATCGGCCGCTGCGCCAACCGCATCGGCGGGGCACGGTTCACCATCGACGGCAGAGGGTACCGTGTTACGGCCAACGAGGGGGAGAACTGTCTTCACGGCGGAAACGAGGGCTTCCACAAGAAACTGTGGGAATTTACCTGCGAGGAAAACGCGGTCACCTTCTCCTACACCTCTCCCGACGGTGAGGAGGGTTTTCCCGGCGCTGTCCGGGTGGAGGTCACCTATCGCCTGATCGACAATCAGTTCACCATCGCCTACAAGGCGGCGGCGGAGCAGAGCACGGTGGTGAATCTCACCAACCATACCTACTTCAATTTGGGCGGCCACAGCAGCGGCACGGTGGAAGACCATGTGCTGACCCTGCGGGCCAGCCGGTATACGCCCATGGACAGCGGAAATATCCCTGTGGGGACGGTGGCCCCGGTGGAGGGAACGCCGCTGGATCTCCGGACACCTGCGGCATTTGGGAGCCGTCTCCACGATAAAGCCTTTAACGGCGGGCGGGGATACGACCACAACTATGCGCTGGATGGCGGAGAAGGCCCGGTGGCGGAGCTGTGGTGCCCCGCCACCGGCATCGGTCTGGAAATGACCACCTCGATGGAGGGAATGCAGCTCTACACGGCGGGTTGGCTGACGGAGCGCAAGGGAAAGGACGGTGCGGTCTACGGTCAGGCCCACGGTGTCTGTCTGGAGACGCAGCATTTTCCCAACGCGGTGAACTGCCCAGCGTTCCCGTCGCCGATCCTGCGCAAGGGAGAGACGCTGCAACAGTGGACGGCTTTCCGCTTCTTTGCACGATAAAAAAATGACATGGCGAAAGAGGACAGTGCTTAAAAAGCACTGTCCTCAGCGTGTCGAAAAAGCCTTTTCTCCCCCGCGCGGGGCAGGAATACACCGTCGGCCCAGCCGGTTTCCGTGCGCTTTGCGCCCGGAAATCGGGGCCTTCCTCGAAACGGGCTCGCTTTCTCCGCCGCTGGCGGCGCATCGCCCGTTTCCCCTTCTTGGGTTTCCCGCGCACACCCTTCCTTACCGTTACGGAGGATTTACCACTTTATCGACAGTTTCAGACCGAAAATATACAC
>DXUR01000002.1:0-37848 GCA_019417795.1 Clostridiales bacterium
CCATTGAAATAACGGCACTTAACGGTGAGCAATCTGAAAAGATGTTTCTATAACAGAAGCATCCAATCCAGTCCCCACGCCACTTTTAGGCCACAGGTGTAGGAGTAGTCAAGAAATAACCGGCTCTCCTACACCTTTTTCGACCTCTAATCACTACTTATGGATCTGCGCAAGTGCTTCTTTCAGCTTGTCAAATCCGAACATTGCCGCATAAGCCACCATGAACGCGAGGACCACCGCGGCAAACACCATATACCACACCACAGCGATCTCCTTGATGGAACAATATGCAAAGAAAGCGCCGAGCGTCAGCACCAGCGAAACGATCATCGCCAGAGCATTCGTCGGCAGCTTGTCCCAGGTTACTTTCTTGAGTACCTGTACCACAATGTTCGTCAGCACCACCAGCACGCCAATGATGCTGATGATGACAGACCAGTTCAGTACACTCTCCATATTCTTTTCCTCCTGTTATCCCACCCCGTCTTCGGGCGGAGTAGAGTTTCCCTTGTCAGGCCATGAGTTGTTCTTGCTCAGGTTTTCAAACAGCGCCTTGAGACCGTAGATCAGCACCACGCCGATGATCTCCTTAAGCGCGACCTGTGACAAAGCCTCTGCGATCTGCTCCCGTCCGAGCAATGCAAGGATATAGCTGCACCATACCCATGCAAGCCCGTTGAGAATGCAGACCCACACGATAATTTTCATCGTGGTGACCTTGAACCCTGTTTTGGAAGAAGACGTGGGGTCCTTTTCAGGAACACCCCCATCCCCCTCCAAAATATCAGTGAACGGTTCCGCTTCTTTGCAGGCTTTCATTTGCTCGGAAAGGCCGATGCCCCACCTGCTCACAGCGCCGCCACCTCCTTCTTATCCTCGTCCTGAAGGAAGTCTCGTTTCTTCAGCCGGACCTTATACACCTCTCGAATGTTCTCAATGGCAATTTCCGCTCGGCTGTTTGGATACTCAGGGTTCTTTTCGCAATAATGCTCGTACTTGTCGATATACCCAAGTACCTCTACGAATTCTTCCTTCGTATGACGGATCGGACGAAGCAGCTCATTGTTAAAGCGGAGTATCGCCGCTCGCCAGTCATCGGCACGGCCTTGATCATCCGTTTTGATATGTGAGTCCAGCTTTTTCTCGATCTCGTCGAGGCGCTTTGAAATGTCAGCATTGATCGCCTTGCCAATGGCTTTGGCGAGTGCTGACCAGGGGTTGATTTTGACGGGGGCGATTTGCACCAGGGTCATAAGGATCAGGAGCAGACCGCCCCCGCCGGCTAAAATCTCTTGAATAGTCACATCTCAATCCTCCGGTGCGATTATTTCGCCTTGAGCATGGCGACGAGCTCCTCATACTCGCTTCCGGTCAGCTTGTTGGCTGCGAAGAAAATATCAATCTTCTCCTCAAGGCCGTCGGTCTGACCGCGCTCGATCATGCGCTTCAGAGTGCGATACAGCATAGTCGTTTTCCTCCTTTCTCAATTATTCCGAGAGACCCAGCTCAAGCAGGGTCAGTCGGTATTCGTGATCCACGCTCATCGCGTCCGTATCCTGGACGATGGAGTCTGTGTTTTTCTGAGCGCGGAACAACGCATCGTTACTGCGGTCGACCTCATTGTCCTTACCCTTTGCAAGGTAGGTGTCGTAGTTCTCCCGCACGCTGGCAGCAAGTCCGGGCCAACTCTCGACCTCAACGCAGTATTCGTCATACTGGAACCCGTCAAGGCCTTCCTTGTCCTCGGCATCCTTAGCGATCTTGCACGCCTCCACATTCTGGTAGAGACGGACAAGACTTCGTTTGGTACCGGGGATCTCTTCCACAGTAAAGCTGCCGGGGTTGACCATTCCCTGTACTTTCATGAAAATCACTCCTTTTTATGCCGCCTGGTATGGCGGATATAATGCCTGAAGTCTTCTGCACTCCTTTCGGACGACTTTCTTCAGTGCAAACATCGTCTTGGGCTGATAATACCTGTCCAAAACCTGCTGATGATTGCATTTGCGAAGCTGTCCGAGCCGTGAGATCAGTCCCGAAGCCCTCTTGAATGAGATGACGCGGTTCCTGTCTCGCCGGTAGTAGTAAAGATGAAGCGATTGCTTGAGCCGGAATAGATTATGCTTTCGCAAGATCGTGTAACCGTGTCCGAATCGGTATCCAAGAGCCGATGGTAAGCGCGGGCGGCGGTGCCGTTGCTTTTTCTTCGGCAAAGCCTGATGTGCTCTCTCGACTTTTGGCGTAAACCCGACGCGGAAGATCTGCCAGTTACCTTTGATCTTCATTCCGATCTCGGCAAGCCACTTCTTGATATCTTCCAGCAGCTTCCTCAGTTTTCGCTTGTTGGAACCGAAGATCGTGAAGTTGTCCATCTGCCGCAGATAGTGTGATACGCCATACTGCTTTTGATGGATCATCAGATCTAAGGGCTGGAGTGTCAAATGGAGAAACCATGCGGAGAAGAATGCGCCAATGAGGACTCCGTATTCCATAATGGCGTCGCACAGCCAAAGCGTTTCGGTGTCCTTGAACACCCGCTTCAAGGCTTCGATGACATACGGCGGGTCAAGCTCCTCAAAGCAGTGGTAGATGTCGCACTCGCAGCAATACTTCGTGCCCTCTACATTGTTCTTCATCCACTTTTTCAATGCCTTGACGCCGTAGGAGTTCCCTCGGCCGGGGACGCTTGCGATGCAGTACCGGTCCATGCTCCGCATAATGTGCGGGATCATCGGCTGCACAACAGCGTGGTGAACATATTGGTCCGGCCACAGAAGCGGCTCGTTGATGTCTCTCCATTTGCCCTTGCCGCTGTCCGCGTTGCGGTCCCAGCGCCGTCGCTTGAGGGGAGGGTGCATGTGCTCGTCTCCGTCGACCAGACCTTGGATGAATGCTCGGAGCTTCTCCACATATTCATCCATATTATTTTCGATCTCAATGACCTTTTTGTTCAGGCTGTGATTGCCGTTTCGCCGATGGCCGGCGTTCACTTCCCGAATTGCCAGACGAAGGTTTTCGTCTGATATGATCTCTTTGTAAACTCGAACTCGTTTCATCAGGGATGTTTTCCTCCTTGTAGCCTCACAACCGTTCCAGCGCCGCGGGGTGTTCCAAGGCGAGACCCGGCCCGAAGTGTACTAAGCTGTGTCCTGTCGGCTTTTCTTCAGCAAGTGCTGTGCGGTCAACCGTGCGATATAGAAAGGGTGAGGAACCCCTACTACCAAATGGAGGGTTAGCCTGTGGCTCAGCAAGGATGCGACAGCCGATGTTGTCGTTCGTGTTCGACGCGTTGTTGTAGTTGATGTAGAACGGACCGTGATTCTGGTTCTGGTTATAGTTACCGCCATGGTACAGGCACGGATATCTACCATTGAAGTTCCAGTTATCCGGGACCATCGTCTGCTGCACAGTTGACCCCATGTTAAATTGTTGTTTTTCTTAAAATATCAGTGAAATGCAAGGGGAAGGGGCTGCGGCCCCCTCACCCCTGCACCCCTACCTCTTCAGGGGAACAGTCACGCCGCCTTTGGCGGGCGTTCCTGGAGGCGACAGCCGACGTTGACGAACGTGTCCGACGCGCCGTTGTAGCTGATGCAGAACGGACCGTGATTCTGGACCTGGCTATAGCTACCGCCATGGTACAGGCACGGATACCTACCATTGAAGCTCCAGTAATCCGGGACATAGGTCGTTTGACTGCCGTTTGCCGCGCTCGGGAACAGCGCCCATTCAAGACCGCTTGCTGTCGGAATGGTGAAGTCGGACGGATAGCCCGAAGAGGGCGTGCCGACCAGCGTGCCATTCGCGCTGTCGCTGAAGTTGTTGGGATTGCTGATGACATTCAGGCCGTTATTGTTGTAATAGCAGCCGTCCATCCAGTCATAAACATTGTCCCACCAGCCTTCGATGTTGCGATACTGCGTGAAGCCGTAGCTGTCGCGGCTTGCCGCGGTCGTACCGGTGTGATAACCCATCGCGTCGGTCTGGCCGTTGTTCATCTTGGAACCGCTCGTAGAGCAGCCTCTGCCGATGCGCTCGCCATTCCAATCGGCAAACTCCACAAGGAACAGCATGTTCACATACCAGAACTGAGCGAAATCCATCTGCCAGAAGTTAGCGCCGAGGTTATGAATACCGCTGCGCGCCTGGCTTCTCGTGATGTTTACCTGCTGTGCGGCGCCCGTGGTGGACTTATAACCGCTGGCGCAGTGATAACGGCCGATGTAGGAGTAGTCCAGCTCGCCAAGGCCGTCCCCGCGGTCCCTGTTTACAGGGTCAACGGAGAAGCCCTCGACATAACCGTCAGCGATCTGGAGCTTCAGCTTCTTGCCGGTCTTCGTCCACTTGAACCAATACTTTGGCTCCTTGACCTCAACGCCGCCGCTGCGGGTCTCCTTCACCATACCGGACCACGGCATCAGGTTGTCGAAGGGAGAAGAACCACTGCCGTTGTTCACAGCCGGAGACGGGTCGCCGAAACTTGCCGCCGCGTCCGTGCGAGTGCCCTTGGTCTGGCCGCTGCTCGTCCAAT
This sequence comes from Clostridiales bacterium, assembly GCA_019417795.1. The sequence goes on from DXUR01000002.1 coordinate 4,532, forward strand.
CCCACTCAACGCCGTAGATCGTGACGAAAGTGGCCGTCACATTGACCGTCGTGTCGGAAGCCGCCTTGTAGTTTGTCCCCTCGGCGACCTTGACGGTGATCTTGGCCGTGCCGGTCGTGTAGTTCACGCTCTCAACGGTCACAACGCCGGTGCTTTGATTGATGGATTTGATCTTCGCGACGCTCGTGTTGTTCGAGGTGGCTGTGATCGTACCGTTGCCATTGCGGTTCACCGTAAAGGTTGCGGTCTTGGCACTGCTCTTCAGCACGATGGAGCTCGGCGAATTGGTCACGCTGTTCACGGCCTTGTCGATCGTCCACGATGCTGTCTTGCCTCCGGTGCTTCCGTCGGACCACTTGTAGTTGGAAGTCGGAGTAAAGGTAGCGCTGTAAGTGCCTGCGTTGGTAGCGGCCGTCACGGAAACGGTCATCTTTGCCGAGTCATAGGCGGTATTCCACGAAGGAGTCTTCGGGTTGCCGTCATAGACAAGCGTGCCGCTCTGGGCGGGGACTGCCGCGATGGTGGCTCTGCCGATGGTCCACTTGATGGTCTTGGCCGCGGTCGTACCGTCCGTCCACATACCCTTCTTCAAGGTAAAGGTCGCCGTGTACTCGCCGGCATTCGTCTTGGCAGATACGCTCACAGAGGAGTTCTCATTGTCGAAATTCTGCCACTTCGGCGTCTGAGCGCTGCCGTTGTAGGTCAGCGTACCGCTCTGCGAAGGAATGGAAACGAGCACCGAGATGATCGTCCACTTCACTTCCTTGGCGCCTGTGCTGCCATCAGACCACTTGTAGTTAGAAGTCGGCGTAAAGGTCGCCGTGTACTCACCGGCAGCCGTACCGGAGGTATCGCCGCCAATGGTCATCTTGTTGGTGTCATAGCCGTTCCAGCTCGGTGTCTTGCTCGTGCCGTCGGCAACAAGCGTTCCAGTCTGCGTCGGCAGAGCCGAGATGACAGCGCGGTCGATCGTCCACTTTACGCGGGCTTCATCCGTGCCGTCCGGGAACAAATAGCCGTAGGACAGCTTGAAGATCGCCGTGTAACTACCTGCGTCAGAGGCGCTCGTAACGCCGGAGATCTCCATTTTGAGTGGATCGTAGCCGTTCCAGCTCGGTGTCTTATCCGAACCGTTGTAGGTCGGGATGTTCGTCTGCGTCGGAACGGCAATGGTCTTGCCCTGCACCGTAACGACAAGGTCTGTGCTCTTCGTCACACCTTCGTAGGTGTATTCAAGCTTCATGACCTGACGCCCCAATGTAGAGAAGTTCGTCGTCGGATAGGTGTAATCCAGTACCGCCGCCGTGCTCCCGTCCGAGAAGGTCGCGGTCACGACCATGCCCGTCGGATCAAGGCTCTCCTGATACTGATAGACCGTCTTGGTCGGCTGCGTAGTGATGGCGATGCTGACAAGCACCTTTTTCACCGTCACGGCAACCGTCGCGGTCTTCGTGATGCGACCCTCGGTGTAGGTGATGACAACTTTGCTCACCCCGTCCGTAAGAACAGAGGGAGAGACGGTGTAACCCGTCACATTTGCCATCAGACCTTCGCCGTAGTTTGCCACAACGACCATGCCGGTGGGGTCGAAAGTTTCACCGGACTTATAGACCGTCTTGTTGGGCGGGGTGGCGATAGTCAGACTTTCCATCTTCGGAGAGCCGCTGCCACCGCCGCCGGAAAGGTTGAATACCTTGCCAACATTACTCATCTGTTCCGACCTCCAGTCGAATGATAAAGACGGACAAGTCAACGGTCGGCGTCGTATCGCACCGGAAAGTCATCTGCCCGCTCGTAGTTACATTGTCTGCGCTCACGCCATAACTGTCGTACACATTACGGGTACCGGCGTCTGCGCCTACAAGATAAATATAGTTGCTGTCAGCTAAGAGGGAAGCATGTGCAACAGTCTGCGCTCCGCCGCTCCAATTCGCGGCCGGCAGAGTAACAGAGATGCCGATATGCTGGAGATCCTCCAGTCCGGCGGCAACAAGCTCCGCCAATTCAGCTACCTGCTTGGCGGAATCCTTCTTCCCCGCAAGTGCCAGCTTTTTGAGCTGGTCAAATGTGGAAAACTTATGCTCTGCCATATGTTGTTACCTTCCTTTCAAAAGGTGGAACGGGGGACAGAAAGCCCATCCCCCGCTCGCATATGCTGGATCAGACAGAAGCCTGAGCGCCGAAGACTTCGGTCAGCATGGCGTCGACTTCCTCGTCGGTAGCCATCACGATGTCCGTCTTCTTGACAAAGGTTTCGTCGACCTGGGTCTTGGTGTAGTAAGACTCCAGGGCGGTGCTGATCGCGGCAGTCACCTCAGTCGTCTTGGCGTAATCGGCGATGCTCAGAGCATTGATCGCCTCGGTGATGTAGGCGACAACGGTGGTAGAGGTCGCACCCTCGGGCAACGTGCCGACAAGAGTCTTCAGGTCGGCGATAGCGGTCTTGTTCTCGCTGATGCCGCCGGCCATCTTGGTCGCCTCAGGGCCGTGCTTGGCAACCCAGTCGATCAGCTCCTTGTAGCTGTTGACCACATTGTCATCGGTCACATCGGTGGCGAACTTGTTGATAGCCTTGTCGATCATCTTGCTGATGGAGCCTTCGCCGTCGCCGGTCAGGGTATCCAGGTCAGCCTGCTTCGCCTTGGCGTCGATGATGGCCTTCAGAGCGGCAGCCAGATCGCTCTCAGCAACCTCGGACTTGTAGGCCAGAGCCGCCAGACCGTGAACGGGAATATCAACGCCGTTGGCGGAGATGGTGCCGTTGGTCTTGCCCTCAGCAATGAGAATGTCGGCGATCTTATCGGTCAGGGCCAGCAGAGTGCCGTTGACCTTGATGCCTTCCAGCTTGTTAGGCTCGCCGCCGGCAGTCACCAGGTCATTGACCTTAGTGGTCAGGCCGGTAACCTTAGCGTCGACAAGGCCGATCTCACTCTTGGTGCGCAGCGCCAGTTTCTTGAGCTGTTTAATAGTAGTGTGCTTGGTAGTAGACATATTGCATGTCCCCATTAAATATATTTGTTCACGGCTGTTCGCCGAAAACATCATTGAGTAGGTCATCCACTTCTTTGTCAGAAGCGGTGTTGTCGGGTGTGCTTCCGCCCGGGTCGCTCGAAGCAAAGGCGTCGTTCAACATATCGTCGACCTCTTTATCCGAGGCCGTTCCTGAAATGCTTCTCTGAATCTCAACGATCACCTCGGTCAGCGTCTTGTTGCCAAAACCCGCCGTCGATGGGTCACCGATGATTCCCATGATCTGCTTGTAGGCTTCATCGCCCATCGGGTCTCCAGAGCCGCCTGTGCCAACGCTGATATTGGCCGGGAAGAGGATCTTGCTGGTAACATGCCAGCCCGTCGACTTCCGTTCCTCGCCCTTGACGCCATAAACGGCGATCTTCAGCGGGATACCGCCTTTCTTCAGGCATTCGCCCGGAATGTCACACTTGTCTTCGCTCAGCACAACAGCCATGCTGACACCGCCTGCCTCAAAGAGCGCAGTCTTTGCGAACCCGTCCCAATCCTTGCTGAAGGCGAATTCGACCGGATAAGGCGTCGCTGCGTTCTGGATCAGTGTAGTGTCCTCCACCAGCGTGGTGAAGCAGCTTTTGATCGCAATTTTCAAATCATTCGCCTCCTTCTTCGGCATTGACCGACAGTTCAAGACGCACGATGTTCACCGTGATGTCTTTAATCGGGTCGGTATCGTTCACAAATGTGATGAAGCCGGTCGTGGAGATGTCTTTCGGACGCACATTGCATTCGAGGTATTCTTCACGGCTGGCTTCATATGCATCAATGAGGTATTTGTACTTGGCAGCGGCCACAAGGCGGCTCTCCGCCACAGTGATGGAACCGTTCGACCATCCGGAGGCCGGCAGCACCAGATCGAAATGGATGCCGAGCACATCGCCCGTACCCGTTCCGTTCAGACCGTTGTAGACGGCGATGTTGTACTTGCTTCCGTCTGTCATCGTAACGGTGTAAATATCAGTCGAGCCGGGCGTATGATTGCCCTGCGTCAACTGAATGCTCTGAATACCGTTGCCGGTCGGGCCGGTCAGCTCGCAACTGATGTTGGTGTTCACATAAGTGCCATTCTCAGCGTCCCAGATCCACCAGGTACCGTTCTCCGGCTTAGGCGGCTTGCCGCTGTACTGCTGTGCGGTCGCGGCGCTCTCTGCGGCAGACTCCTTGTAAGTCTTGGCGTTTGCCTCAGAGTTCTCGGCGGACTCCCGCGCGTTCTCGGCGGCCGTTTTAGCGGTCTGCGCCTTGTCACGGGCATCCACAGCAGCCGTTTTAGCAGCTTCGGCGTCCGTCTTCGATACAGCAGCGGCATCTTCCGATGCTTTTGCTCCATTTTGACTGTTCACCGCCGCGTCTCTTGCAGCTTCCGCAGCAGCACGGGCCTCTTCCGCTGCGTTGCGGTCAGCAGTAGCCTGTGCGCCCAGTGTCTCAGCCTCTGAGCGAATAGTTCTCACGCGCTCCTCGGCGGCCTTGACCTCTCCCTCTGCAAGCGTTGCCGCTGTCTTGGCGTCCGTGGCCTCCTGTGCCTTCTGCTTGGCAATCTCTTCCGAATTCTTCGCCTCTGTCTCAGATGCCTTAGCACCAGCGGCAGCTTCTTTTGCGTCCGCGGCCTGCTTGTTGACATTTTCCTCAGAGGTCTTGATGCTTCCCTCGGAGAGTGCAGCCGCGGCAGCGGATTCGGAGGCGCTTGTCGCCTTTTTGTCGGCATCTTCGGCGGACTTCTTGGCAGCCGCGGCATTTGCCTGTGCGGAATCCTTTGCTGTGGAGGCAAACTCCATCGCGCTGCTGGACTCCGTGTTCATCGCCGCCAGAGCATCATGGATGGAGCCGCGAACCTCTTCGCCATAAATGGCGCTGAGGATTTTTTTCAGAAAGCTGCTGATATCAGCCATCTAAATCACTCCTTCCTTAGTCCTCCAGCATCCAGTCAAGCAGCAGGATCTCCTCGCCGCTCAGACAGCCGATCGTATCTTCATACTTGGCAGTCATCAGCTCTACCTCATGCTCCATCTCATTGAACGGAGCAAGCTCGTCGCAGAAGGCCTTAAAATTAGGAGAGCCCACCTTGATGGAAATGGTTCCGGTCTCGTTGCCACTTTCATCCTTGTCAGGCTCTCCGTATTTGTTGATAAGGTCGTGTTTGAATGCTTCATACTCGGTCAAAGTAGTAGAAAGCATCCGGAAGTTCCTCGCGGCGATATAGCCGATCTTGTTGCGGAGCTGAAGAAGCGGCCGCAGGTTCTGGACCATCACGACCATTTCTGAATTTTTAAGCTGTTTCTTCAACATTATCCCTCCTTTTGCTGAAGCAGTTCTTCGACCATTTGATAGAGTTTCTGGATCATGTGCGTATTGAGCGCAATAAGTTCGCCGTATCGGATGCTGTAACGGTAGTCCGTGAGACCATCTTCCAAAATCTCCAACACGGGGTCTTTAACGAGTGCGGCAAGTTGACTGGAGGTCAATCCAACATCGAGCATAGCCTGTTCCACATCTTGGGCGATAAATCCAAAATGAGTTCGCCCTGAGGTGCCTTTGTTGTACTTGAAAGTAGATGGCTTCAACGCCAGGAAAAACGCCTCGTAGGCTGAAAGGTCATAGTCGATCGTGTTCTTGATTCTAAGATCGGAACGAATAGTTGGCTCCTCACTCATTGTGATGCCACCAGAAACGACAATATCTGCGCCGATTCCGGACATACGGGCTCCGGCATTGGTCACGATGATATAAGGATCATAGCCGGGGCCATTGGAACCATACATCATAGAACCGTAAGTTGTATGCACACCGTCGGAACCGTGGCCCTTGCAGAATCCACCATAACCGCATGATAGGTCGATATAGTCAGCGTCGATCGTACCGGAGCGAATATAATTTGCATTGATATAGAGCCGGCCAGTCGTCGAATCACTGAAAATACCGAACTTCGTACCACCAGAGGTGAGCACATCAAACACATTCTGGTCAGTACACCGATCCTGATAGGCCCTGTTTGCTCTCGACCATGCGGCAGAAGCCTCATCATAAGCGTCGTTTGCGGTACTCTGCGCAGCGGAAGCGTTCGCATTCGCCGTGCTTGCCAGCGAGTAGGCGGGGTTGGAGGTGAGGTTCTGGTTCGTCACGGATGCCCAGTTGATCGTGCTTCCGGCGGACAGCGTCACCTTACCGTCTATGGTAACGGAGCCGCTGGAATCAACAGCAAATGTCGTGCGGACACCGTTGGTAACGGTAAGTCCGTAGACGCTCAGGTATTTGGACTTGAATCGCTCGTCGTCCATCATGCTGTTGCCCGCTCGGTCAAGGAAGTCAGAGGCCTGAACCACGCCCTTAAAGTTTCCGTCCACACCGACCAGCGTACCGCTGAAGGTTCCTTTCGCCGCAGCCAGAGTACCCGCAAAGGTGCCTCGGCGTGCGGTCAGGTTGCCTTCCTCGTCAACGGTGAAGTTTCCGTCTCCAATGTTGATGGAGCCTTTCTTCATCGTCAGCTTGCCGCTCTCGAAGTCAAGCGAGAAGTTTCCGCCGTAATCTTTCAGCGTACCGGCGCGGATCACATCGGCATTGAGAACGCCGGTCGTGATATAGTCTGCCACAATAGAACCATCCATTGTGATGGCAAGCCCAAAGGTCTTTCCATAATCCTTGGAGTAGCCAAGACCGTTCATGTTCCATTTCCAGAGCTTGTCGGCTTTGGTATAGTCGCGGATATTGGAAATATAAAGCGTGTCAGAACCATATTCGTCCCGTGTGATCGTGATGTAGCCGGTCGTGGCCGCTGTCATGATCTGTGTGGCGTTTTCTTTTGCCTCTTTCAGGATGTTGTGCGCCTTGGGGAGACCCTCGATTTTCTCAAGGATAGCGGCGCTGATCTGGTTGTTCACACTGGTAAGGCTTGTATGCACCGTGTCGCCAAGCGTAAACTTGGTATTCTCCGGGCTGTCCAAAGGGATCTCCAGCTTCGTGACAGGAAATACACGGTCGAGGCCATGCGGCAGCGAGATCACGCGGATCTCGTCCAGCAGCTTCACTGCCTCCACATTCGCGTTGAGATAATGGAGGTCAAGAGCACTGACTTCCAGTTCCATATTGTCGAACTGTAAGTCGGCAAGATATGCCTTCGCCTTTTCCAGCAGCGCTTCAGGATCAGAAACGCTGTCCCATGTCACTGTTTTCTCGATCCAGCCATATGTTTTCACAGCCTCGGAGGACTGGACATAAAGGCTGCCCTCATTCACGCTCTCAACGGTCAGATAGGCGTCCAGCGCCTCGATCTCGCTCTTGTCAAGCCTGTTGCCAAGCGGAACGATGACCGTTGCAAACTCCGTCATATCCCATCCCTTGGTGTGTTCGATGAGGTTGGAGCCGAACTGGATCGTCTGGCTGCAAGTGTCGGGGTAATCTGCCAAATAGTCAAGATAGCGGATGCCGTCTTCTTTGCGTACTCGCAGATGACCGCCGTACTGTGCCACCAACGCATTCAAGATCGTGATGGTCTTTTCATAGTTGGTGTAATAAGTCGGAAAATCTTCATCCACCACCGTAACAATGCCGATAGTGAACTTCCGGTTGTTTCCGACCTTTGCATTGTGAATGGCGATCATCGCCTCAAGGTACTCACGGATCGTCCCTCCGACGTACTCCGCAGGCGGCTGTATGCTGTCGTTGAAGAATGCAAGCTCACCCTCGCAAGTAAGCACCCGGTTTAGGTAAAAGTCCTCGTTTTCAGAGAGGACGCGCCCCGCCCAGATCTCTTTTCCGTCCTTGTGGACGGCAATGTCGGTCACCATACGGATGATGGTGCTATATCCGAGATTGGAGGGCGGAACCGTCATCACGAAGGAACCGGCCGCATTGTCTTCCAGCGTCAGCTTGGGGCTTGCAAGCTTCATGTTGTCCAACGCGAAGGCATCATTGTAGATGCAGACGCCATCGGCATAAACAGAATACATCGCTTACAACCTCCCTTGTCTGAAATCAACGGACACGGTCCCCGTTCCCTCATCAACCCAAAGATAGATCGTCCCGCCGTAGTCGCCAAACAGAATAAACTCAGGGATCTGAATGGTTCCATCCGGCAAAAGCTTTGTCAGGTCGATGCTGAGCTGACGGTTGACAAATCGGACATGAACGCCGCGTCCCTCACTGCTTTGCACAATGAATCTGGGGCATACCGGAGCCCGTCCGTACATCACCGCGTCCAGCTCGATCTCTTTCATCTCAGTCGTCACCGCAATGTTGCGGAACAAAGCTGCCTGAATGACTCCATTTTGAAAGTTGAACGGGTCCCACAGCCAGTTGTCGATGGAGGAAAGGTTTTTCCACTTGTAAGGGCCGACATCGTAGTCGATGACGAGCCGCGACCAGTCCTTTTCCGACTTCCAGGCGTTCACTGTGAAGCGCCCTTCGTAGAAATATTCAGGATCATCCTCAAGGATCGCCCGCATGGTCTGTCCGTGCAGATAGTCCATGATATCCGAGTATGCCATGTGCCATGGTTTGAAATCATTCATGACGATAAACTCGATAGACCCTGTCCGGTTCTGATACACCGGATACCCGGTGAGGGCTTGCGACAGATCAATGACGCCGTCCCCACCGGGAATGTCCAGAGTCTTCACCTTTTGTGCAGGTGGATTGAATAGCGGACGGGAAGCGGGGACAAGCCGCCAATCGTCCCATGTGTTCTTATCGCCAAATGTGATCGAATGGTACAACTTAAATCCCCCTTCCTCTTTGTGTAGACCGCTGCCCGAGCGCCACATCCATCGGTTCAGCAAGTTCGCCGACGAGCGCACCGGTGTTCAGCACAACACGCAGCTTCTCCATGCGTTCCAGCATCGAAGCCATCTCACCTCGAAGCGTGCGGAGTTCAGCCACAACATCGTCATTGTCGATGGAAATTGTTGTCTGGCTGCTTCCGCCGCGCTGTGCCTCAAATGCAACGGCAGCCTGCCCGACAAGGCCGACCGCTCGCTGCGAATAGAATAGGTTGTTCAAGGCGTCTGCTCCGGCCGATACGGCAGATAGATCCAGAACAGGACGGATCACCGGCTCCATATCGAACCCGCCGCTCACAATGTCGGCAATGGTCTGAAGCACGCCGGAAAGACCGCCCTCAGCCGACTCCGCCATCTCAGAACCGGCCGCATAAGAGCGGTCAACATAGTCCTGAAGACCTTTTACGAAACCAAGACCAGTGTAGTTACCGATCTCACGGAACACCCTCGACGGAGAGTGGATGTCCAGTGTCGACTTCGCCGCCTGTACGCCTGCAAGAGCCAGTTGCGTGATCTCATCAACAAAGCTGGACTTCTCAGACTGAACGCCTTCAGTAAGCCCCTTGACGATCTGCTTGCCGGTCTTATCCCAGCCAGCTTCCGTCAGAACCTTCTGCGCCGTGTCGGCCATCTCCTGAAGCTCATCCTCAGTATTGTTCTTGATAAGACCAACCTTTTCCTCAAAGCTTCTGCGGAGCTGTTCCAACTGAGCGTTGGCGTCTTCCGTGACCTGATTCATCTTCTCCTGCCAGAGAGCACGATACTCGGTAAGCTCCTGATCGGCCTCCTCGCGGAGTTTTGCAATATTCTGCTGGGTCTCTTCGCGCAGCCCCTCTAATTCGCCGACCGCCTGCTCGCGAGCCATTGCGTGCTTGACCTTCCAGAGGTCAGCATACTTCTCAAGCTCAGAGTCGCTCATGTTGTTCAGCGCCTTAATCTGGGCGATCGCGTCAGGACCCATATCCTGAAGTTCCTCGATAAGGTCACTGTCAAGTCCTCTGCCGGCAAGAGACTCTAAAATATCCTGCCATTCGCCAAATTCCTTGACCTGACCCTCAAGATTCTTCATCAGGGTGTCGCCGCTGACCTCATCACGCTCCTTCACAGCGTCAAAGAGGCCATAGGACTTATAGAGGGAATCCTCGCGGGATTTCAGAGCATTCTCGTACTTGTCGTTCTCGGCCTGAATATCGCTCGCCAGTTGCGCGTTGATCGACTTTACCTTATCGGCGTACTCTTCCTCCAGGTCGAGCCGCTTCTGGTTCGCCTCGCTCTGCACAGACTGCACATCAGAGATATACTGTTTCTGTGCGTCGCTGATCTCTCTCTCTAACTGGTAAACTTGCAGGTCGAGCTTCTTCCGCAGCTCTGTCCCCTTGGCATATCGGCTCTGAACACGCTTATAAGCAGCCAGTTCCTCCGCAAGGGTCAGCTTGTTATACGATTTCTGCTCTTCGATCCAGTTCATCGAATACTGATAAGTGGCCGTAACCAACTCATTTTGAACACGATAGACCTCACGGTCGATCTGCTTTCGTTCCTCACTGCCCTCGCGGTATTTCTTCTGGAGCGTTTCCCATCCAGCAAGCTCCTCTTTCAAGCTGAGCTCGCTGTAATATTTCCGATCTTCCGCCCAATCCTTAAAGGAGTCGAGTCCCTTCTGCGCGACCTTGATGGCTTCATCACTCATCTTTGCCGCAGCCGAAGAAACCGGAACGATAGCATTGTTGATACCGATGGTCATACCCTCGCCAATGTTTTTACCAAGCTCGATAAACTCGCGGGAGGGAGAATGGCTGTCCAGCGCCTTCTTTGCCGCATTCAACGCCGCAAGACCCAGATCACGGCCCGCCTGAGAGGCGCCGCTCAGCTTCGAGCGGATGCCGTTGATAAAGCCCTGCGAAACATTCCTGCCGGCTTCGTTGAACTGATCCTTGTAGTTGTTCACTTCTGCCACAACGACCAGCATGACAGACTGCATCGCCGTCCGCACGGAAGCACCGTTGCTGCGGATCGTGGTGCTGAAGCCGACCATCATCTGCACGACCGCGGTATTCATGCTCGTGGTATGTGCTTTCACGGTCGCGGCCATCGCAAGCATCAGCTCAGCCATCGCCACATTAACGATCGTCTGGTTCTGCCGGATGGTCGTGCCTGCGGAATTGAGCATATAGATGACCGCCGTGCTCACGGTAGCTCCACTGTTATAGAAGGCGTCGGTAAAGTTTTGGATACTTGTGTTTGCCAGCAGAACCAGCGCATTCGTAAAGTTCACAAATGCATACTGATCCATATTCTTCACCGTATCGGCAAGCGCCACCAGCTTCTCGACCTGTGTGATCGCGCTGGAGAGCTTGCTCATGTTGATACCCTCGATAGAGGCGGAGTAAGCCGCAAGACCATTGCCGAAAAGAACGAGCTGGTCGCCGAAGTCGGCAATGCTGTTGTCTCCGGTGAAGAAACTCACAAGCCCGCCGCAGTTCGGAATGGTATTGGATAGTTCCACGAGCGCCTTACCGGCAGAAGCGGAATTGCTGACAGCACCGACATCCATTCCTTTGACAGCGAGAGAGTAGTCCTTCATGGCCTTTCCGAACGGAACCAACTGCTCTCCAAACTTGTCCATGTCATTCTCACCGGCAAAGAAGCCGACTACACCGCCGCTGTTCGGCAGCGTTGTGGCCATCTCTGCAAGTGCCTTACCGGCAGTCGCCGCTTTGGAAACAAGGTCGGCGTCCATCCCGCTGATGGCGTTGCTGAACTCCGCCATGCTTTCTCCGAACGGAACGAGCTCATCAGCAAAATCCGAAAGAGAAGAACTACCCGTGAACCAGGACGCAATACCCTGCACAAGCTCGGCCTTCGTCAGCAGCAATATCGCGTCTGTCAATGCCTGCACACCGCTGAACATCGCCGGAGAGATACTGCTTGCGCCGTCGATAAACGGCTGAACATTTGTCATAAACGCTGCAAGATCACTGCCGATCTGCGGGAACTGACTGGAAATACCACTCATGAATCCGCCGACAATGCCGCCGACAAACCCACCGATCGCCGTACCGATCTGCTCCAGCAGCTTACCGCCCTCACCGATCAGCCAGGAAAGGCCGGGGATCTGTGCAAGGGCACCAACAGCAGCAAGAACGATCGCCAGTTCAGCGATAAGAGCACCCATGCCGAGCACACCTATCATAGCGCTTGGAATCAATGCGGCTACCGCACCCAATGCGACCATAATGCCGGACAGCAGACCGATGCCGGCGATGGTTTTCACCAATACGCTTGTATCAAGTCCTGCCAGAGCATCAATGATGCCGGAGAAGAATGCCGCGATCACATTGACTGCCGCCTGAATGAGTTCGGGCAGCCGCTCTGCAATACCGTTCAGCAGGTTGATCAGGAACAGCATGACAGAGTCAACGATTTCCGGAGTATAGTTTGCAAGAGAAGCGAGCACGCCGGACAGCAGTGCTAATGCACCGTCAGCAATGGCAGGGACGCACTCAACAAGTACATCCACCAGCGTAAGAACGACGGCCTTAATAGCTTCTCCAATAGCGGGAGCCCCCTGAGCGATCACGCCGCAGAACGCTATAATAGCCTCACCGAGCTTTTCGGCAACGGCAGGGATCAATGCGGCAATCCCTGTGATGATCGTGCTGAGTCCTGCCACAATAACGGTCACACCTGCGCCAAGAGAAGTAGCCAAAGCGGTAATGCCGACTGCAATAACCGACAGTCCGGCACCGGCAGCGAGAAGACCTGCTCCGATAGCTGCGGTACCGACACCGATCAACGCAAATGCTCCGGCAAGCGCCAGGATCGTCGGAACAAGAGGAGTCAGCACAAGACCGGCCACGCCGATCACGGTGAATGCACCGGCAATCGTCACAAGCCCCTTGGCGATGCTCTCCCAACTCATTGAGCCAAGAGCCAGCAGCACTGGAGTCAGAATAGCCAATGCGCCAGCCGCTACCAGCATGGCAGCAGAGCCAGGCAAAGTACCGTTCATCACATTCAGACCGATGGCAAGCTCTGCAAGAGCGCCGCCCATTGTGACGAGCCCCTTTGCGATCTCTTCCCAGGTCATACCGCCCATCTTTCCAAGGGCATTTGCCACGATCTCAAGTGCGGCACCGACAGCGATCAGACCAACGCCAACACTTATCGTGTTCTTCGGCATCACCTTCATAGCGATAGCCACTTCGGCCAATGCGCCGCCCATAGCGACAAGCCCCTTGGCGATCTGATTCCAGTCAAGGTTTCCGAAGTCGCCCATCGCGGAAGCAAAGATCTTCATAGCAGCGCCAATCCCGATCATCGCGATCCCGGTGGATACCAGGCCCTTTGCATCGCCGGTCAACTTGGTAAAGACCGTGATCTCCGCCAGAAGAACACCAATAGAGCCAAGCCCCTTCACAAGCTGTCCGAAATCGAGACTACCGAGATCCTTACAGGCGGATGCCAGGATTTTGATTGCCGAGGCAAGAATGACGATGCCCGCCGCTGTTGTCAAAGACTTTCCACTGAATTTTGCGGTGTTCATAAAGAGCGAGACTTCCGCCAGCAGCACGCCGACACCGGTCAGCCCTTTTGCAAGCCCATCCCATTCAAGCGTTGCAAGGTCTGTGCAGACCGATGCAAGGATCTTGATGGAAGCCGCAAAGAGAACCATCTGTGTCGCACCCTTCATCGAAGAACCGCCGCTCATGTTGAGCAGCTTCACCGCGCCGACCATTGCAGCCATCAAGGCCGTCACACCGGCAACACCTTTTGCAAGCTGTCCGCCATCCAAGTCACCGATCTTCTTCAGAGCTGATGCAAGGATCAGGATGGATGTGGACATAGCGAGCATCACTGTCGAACTCTTCACCGCACCTTTAACATCTCCGCTGATTTTGGTAAAGACCGACATGGATGCCATCAGTTCAGCAAAGAGAACCGTAATAGCTCCCAGTGACGCAGATAACTTCTCACTATCAATAAGAGAAATCGCGACGATAGATGCTGCCAGAATCGCAATAGCGCTTGCTATTTTCAGCAAAGTTCCGGCTTTTAACTGCGTCTGATACGCCTCAAAGCATCCACGAACCCCATCCAGAATCCCCTTCACATTGTCAAGAAGGCCTCCGACTTCATCAAAGGGCTTCGTCAAACTATTGGTGAATTTGGTTATGGCAATCGCAATACCGCCGATAGAAATTCCGTTCAGCAGGTCGATGATTCCGCTAAAATCAGCGTTACTCACCGCGGTTACGATCTTATTGATGCCGTTTCCGACCACATCGAAAATACCCCCGCCAATTTTCTTAGCGGCAACGGATAGTGCTTGGATCAATGCGGCAAATTTCGACACATCGGTATTTCCGCCAATCTTAGAAAACGCATCGGAGATGCCATCTTTCAGACCGACAATAGCGTCTTTGACCTGACCAGCACGCTCTTTCAGCTTCTCCAGGATCGTGTGCAGGAGTTCCAGTCCGGGAACCTGAATCTTCTCTTCGGCAGTACCAAAGAGTTCTTTCATAGACTCCTTCGCTTCGTCAAGCGTCGGCAGACCGAGGTATTCACGAACAGACTCGGCAAAATTCTTGATGGCCGTAACAGCACCGCTCACAAAGTCGGATATTTTCTCAATGCCTTTTCCGAAAATGTCGTTCTTCTTGATCGCTTCGTCAAGCTTGACGAGCCATTCTCCGATAGAGCCGGTCACACCGAGAACGCCACCGCCTAAGCCGGTTACTTTTCCAAGAAGAGAACCGACCGGACCCAGAATTGCGCCGATCGCCCGCTTGCAAATATCAAGAATGGCGAACAGACCCTTGAAGGTGTTCTTCAGGTTTTCGGAAGCAGTGTCACTAAGCGTCAGCTTTTCTGTGAACTTCAGCAGTCCTTCCGTCAGATTATGAAGCTGTTCCGCAGTAGTTGGCGGAAAAATATCACGAAAGGCTTCTGTGATCGGCTTGATAACTGTCCCGATTCCCTTGAGCGTATTCTTAAGAGACTCGATCAGCTCGGTTCTGCCGCCAAGGTCTTTCCATCCCTGAAGTACCAAATTACGAGCATCAGACTGCGTATCAATAAATCCGCCGATCGCCTGACTAAGACCAGTCCACAATTCCTTGGCTTCATCAAAGTCACCAAAGAGGATCTCCCATGTGTTGGCCCAGCCGGAGCCCGCAGCTTCCTTTAAGGTGTCCATCAACTGTGAGAATGTCTTAACATCCTGTGCAGCAGCGAATGCCTTCTTGCCGATGTCGGTCGTTTCATCGGCATAATTACGAAGTGTGCCGACAAGAGCTTCCGTCGTCATCCACTGATCCTGCAAAGAATCGTTAAAGTTATGTGTGGCGTCGATGACATTTCCCTTGACGGTCTTATACATTCCGTCTGCGGTTTTCGTCAAAGTTCCGCACGCAACAGCCGACTCCAAAAGCTGCGTCTTGAATTCCACCGTTGCCATGTTCGCGTTTTCAATGGATTTCCAGTCGATCAGCTTGACATATCCTGCGGACAGGGCCTGCGCAAAGTTATACATCGCACGGGAAGCCTCGTTTGCATTTGCACCGGATACGGCAGCCACATTCGACACGCCCTGGATAGCCATAACAGCATCTTCAAGGCCGACGCCGGCATTCGTAAACTTACCGATATTGGAGGTCATATCCTGGAAAGAGTAAATTGTCTTATCGGAATAGGTGTTCAGCTCCTGAAGATACTTGTTGACCTCCTCCAGCGATGCGCCGGTGCTCATCATGATCGTCTGAATAGAGCCCATCTTAAGCTCGTATTCGTCAAAGCCTTGTTTGACAGGCTCCAATGTAAACGATTCGATCATCCGTTTTCCGGTATTGATGACCGAGTTGGTAATGTTTGAAAGGGCGGTCACCGCCATGACTTCGAGCGCCGAGAATTTCATCCGAACAGTCTCGACGGAATTGCTAAGGGTCGAAAGGTCGCACTTTTTAGCTGCGTCGCCAAGGCCCTTCAGACCTTTAGCCGCACCGTCCAGATCCAAACCCTCTTTGAGTTTGTCGAGCGTGGACAAACTTGTCTTCACACCCGCCTCGAATTGACGGTTGTCGAATCGCATTTCAACAACTCTCTCGTCGATCGTTGTGCTCATGTCTTCGTGACCTCCTTCCATGCGTCATTTGCGATTTGATCAAAAATAGGCCGGATAGCAGAATTGATGTAATCACGTCCCGCTACCCAGCCGCCGGTTCCAGTTCCATGTCCATACTGCAAAATGATGGCGATTGGAACTCCATTTTGAATATTTGAATTGTGAAACGAGATACTCACAAAACCCTTATTGTTCGTGATCTCGTAATACCACGATTGGGCCGTTTCTCCAGAGTCAACAGGCGTTGCAGACGCAAGAGCGGCCACTCCGGCTCGGCCATACTGATCGAGGTCTCCGAGATGCACCGTTTCTTTGGCTCTCTCCAAAAACCTCGTCAGCTTGGAGAAGTCGCCCTTTTGTCTGAACGTGATCATGTTTTCCTCCAAATTGCACTTGTTTACTTCTTCAAATACTGAGAACTGCAAAATCCGGTATATGTGACACCCTTGTAAGTGACCTGAACATAAAGCCACTTTATATTGCCGACAAGCGTGTAGTACCCATAGTTTGCAACTTTTGTACCTTTGGGAAGTACGGCGAGACTGGCCTTACCGGTTCCTGCACCATTACGGATATGCAGCCCAACATTCGCAGTAACAACATAAGTACCGGCCAAAGTCTTATCGAAAGACCTTGCTGCCTCAGATGCCTTTTTAGCACTTGCGGGCTTGCTTGCCGAGCCATTACTCGGCGGTGTCGTCGTGTTGGAACCTGTCGAACCAGCTTTGGCAGAATACTTGGGGAGGCAATAGCCTCGAATGTATTTGCCATTCACCCGCAAGGTTCTATACCCAACGGCATCACTCATATTTCCTTCGATGACCTTGATGGAATTTCCGGAAACACTCACCACAATACCGACATGATCAGCGGCACCGGTATTATCACCAACGCCGTTATCTTGCCAGTCGTACATAACAACATCACCCGGAGAGGGGACATAGGCATCATTCTCTTCCCAACGACCGATCTTCTTATAAAGATTGATCATTGCTCCGCATCCGCATTCGGTCGGCGCGATCTCTGTCAAGCCGGCCTCAATAAACACAGCGCTCACAAAAGTTGCGCACCAGGCGTCTGTGTATTTCACGCGGTAGCCTCGTGCAAGCGGTTTATGACTGTTATAGAGGTCGATGATTTTTCTATGCGAGCCATTGCTTTCCTTGCATCCGAGATACTTCTCTGCGATCGAGACTACTTTGGCTCTCAGTTCTTTTTCTGTCATGGTGTTACCCCCTTGTATTCCACTGCTTCCGTCGGGCAGCGTTCAGCGCTTTATACTGCGCGGCAACCTCCGATCTCGAAAGCTTCTGAGGCGGCGACCCCTCCACATTACACACATTGATAAGGGTCAGAAGTCGGTTCAGATGCCATTTCTGGCACTCAAACGGGATACCGTAGGAGATCATCCAATAATAAATGACCTCTGCCGTGACGATTTTACGGCTTCCACCCTTTTTCTTTGCATTGGAGATGGTCGTGGCGGTCATCGGAGCGTCAATGTACTCTGTGACCGTCTTCAAATTCGATGGAGTGATCGCTTTATACACATTCGGGTCGACATTCTGTGTCAGTGTCATGCACCGGATGTAGTCGATCGTCTCTTCTATGGTCATCGCCTTACGGGACAAGTAAGGCTTGTGCCATTTGGCTTCCCATTTTGAAAGAGAGACCAGCGAATGCTCCAACTGGAGCGTCTGCTCCTTGGTATTGATAAAGTTTCCGACCCCGTCAAACAATTCGGTAGCCGGCACTGTGATCTTCAGCATCGCCGGTCCTCATTATCATCAGTTTTCAGGAACAGCGGGAGCTTCGGCACTCTGATCGGCCGGGGCCGCCTTTTCCGTCTTGGGAGGAACGATGCCGTTGACGAACTCGCTCGCAGCCTTAGCGTCGGTTGCCAGCTCCATGAACAGGTTGCTGTACGCCTCGGTCTGAGCGAAGGCATCGCGGACTTCCTGGTTCTTGATGAATCGACGACCATCCGGAGACTTCTCACCGTAAGCACGCAGAATGATGTCCTTGAAGGTTTCAATGATGACCTTGCCATTCTGCGCGGCAACGATGCGGTTGATCATTTCGACCAGGCCTCCCTCAACAGAGACCTCCAGTTCAGTCACCTCAGCCTGTGTCAGGTTGAAGTAAAAATCCTCCTTGCGAGTGTTACCGTTGTAGTCGGTATAAGCGATGGTTTTCTTAAGCATGATACTTTCTCCTTTCAAAAATTAAAGAAAGCGGAGCCCTCGGTGAAGAGAGCCCCGCTTTAGAAGTTCTTGTACCGTGGATCAGCCGGCAGCCTTCGTCAGCTCGATGACCTTCTCGGGCATCGGAAGCGTGGGTTCGGTGGCCTGGTCGCCATCGGTGCCGTACAGCATCTCCTCCAGCTTCGCGAGCTTGGCCTTGTCGGTCTTGGTGGAGTCGACGACCAGATGCGCGGTCGGCTTGAAACCCGGGACTTCCACAGGCGTGGTGCTGATCTCCCAGCTCATGGTGGCAGCCTCGGGGCTGTCGTTCACGGTCTGGTTGTTCTTCTCAGAGGGAGAAGCCTGCGCACCGTACACCAGATGGAGCTTGTAGCCATAGTTCGTACCAACCGTATCGTTGCCGATCAGCGTGCGATAGCAGAAGCCGAACATCTTGCGATCCTGCTGGGCGATGGTGACACCCGGGGCGATCTCAGCGCAGCCGTTGCAGGCCTCGAACTCATCGGGATAGGTGTAAGCCTCGATGGTGGCGCCGAAGTCCTCGGCACTCATCAGGTTCAGGTACTTGATGTTATCCGCCCATACGGCATTAGGCTCGCCGCCGGAGGGGCTCTCGTTAACGGCGCTCAGGCCGTACCAGGGCACACCTTTGCCGTATGCATTGTCCTCGCCCATCGGGAACAGGACGCCGTGGTCGACGCCGGTCTCATACAGACGCTTGCCGACTTCATCCCATTTGATCTTCATAGCTGTTTCCTCCTTGTAAGGTTAGAAATATAGGTTGAACACATCATGGTTCAGGTTTTCTTTGGTATAGTGGCGTTCATGGCTGCACATCGGAAGAAGCGCGATCTTGCTTGGGATTTCGCTGTCAGGATTTCTGTAAATCACAGTCACCTGATACCGGTTGTGAAGCGCATAAGGATGATTGTCAGCAAAAGTAGGTTCAATACGGCTGCGCTCGTAAACGATGCAGTCATAAATCATTTCCTTACTGGCGGGAGGCTGAAAGTACACACGGCACTTTTCGCCTCGGTCGGGGCATCCAAGAATGTCAGATAGCGTCTTCTGAAGAAGTAGTCTCTCCATTGTAGATACCTCCGATCGTCAGGATCAGTCTTGGATAATGGACTTCAACATTGGAGATCTTCCAATTTGCCCCCATAAAGCCAACATACCGCATTCGGTGGAAATTCTGGTTGGCAAACGGATCGGCGACTATGCTGATCTCATTTGCAACATTGATGTCGTCATTGAGCGTTTCCGATGACTGAAGACGCCTGGTGTTACGGGTCAAGTCTCCGAAGTACATCCGCTCCGTGATCTTTTCCACATATACACCAGGCGCCGTTTCCACCGTTTCAGCATAGCCTACCGGTCCATAAAATTTTGCCATTTTGAATTTTCTCCCTTAGATGCCTTCGTGACCGGTATCCTCGGTCTGGCCGGAAGAGGCCTTCACGGGCTCTTCCAGTGCGATAGCAGACCACAGTCTGGTCAGCGCGCCGGACAGACGAGTCTCGATCAGGTACTTCTCCTGGTTGAAGTCGATGTCGAACTGGTTGAAGCGGGTGATCTCGCCGCCCTTGGTAGAGCCGACGGTGTAGTCGCTCAGGTTGACGAAGATACCCAGCAGGTTATGCTTCTTGCCGGTCTTGTCGGTGCGGGCCAGACCCTCGAACTGCTCAGCAGTGTGCAGCTCGTTGATGTTCAGCGCGGCAGCCAGATCAGCCTTGGAGTTGTAGATGCGGCGACCGTTGGTGTCGCGGGCCAGCAGCATCACATTCACCAGATGCGGCGTGCAGAAGAAATCGGGAGTGCCGGTGCCCTTGAACTTCTCGCGGGAGTAAAGGGCAGCCGTGATGATCGCCTCGGCGTAGATGTAGTTCTCGCCGAAACGGGAAGCGGTGCCGGTACCCTGAAGCTCGTTGCGGGCAGCCTCGATGTCCACATCATAGTGGATGGTGTAGAGATCGTCGTCATTCCAGATAGAACGGACATGCTCCTCAGAGATCTTGTGCTCATCCGCCTCATCGCGACCGTCACCGATCAGGATAGCGGTAGCGACCTCTTCCAGCAGAGTCTGACGCATCACACCGTACTGGTACTCGACCACATCGAAATCGGTGATGTCGATGATGTCATCGCGGTGCATGGAGTCAGTGATGTAGATGGTCTGCGGATCGGTGGTGCGCTTCATCAGCTTCATGTTGCCGGAAGGAACCTTCTTCTTGCCCTTCTGATAACCATGCGCGCGGATATCATCGCCGCGGGCATCCATGTTGCGGGTACGGATACGGCTGATAGGGCTCTTGTGGACCTTGTTCATGACCACATTGACCCAGCCCTGGTCACGGGTGATGAGCTCAGGAGCGCCGGTGCGCAGATCCTTATACTCGGGGAACAGGGCCTCGATGTCGTCGATACCGTGCTTCAGAGTATCGTTATGCTGCTCGGCGTAGAGCTTCATAGCCCCCTGAAGAGTGCCTACGCTCTTGAGCTTGGCGCTGGCGATGATCTCGGTCTGAGCGGAATGGCTCAGGGTGATCGCCTGATTGTCCTCAGGCTTCTCGAAAACATTGTGTTTCATAGTCTTATCTCCTCCTTCGGATTTGTCAGAATGTTCGATGTGGCCGTCGTCCTTCTTCTCTTCGCCATCATCGTCGTCAGAATCGCTGTGGGCCATAGCATTGGCGAGCAGAGCAACCACAACGGTCTTCTGCTTTTCGGTCAGGCTGTTGATAACATCTTCAACGGTGTCGCCATCTCCGGTATCTTTCTTGTCGCCATCGGCGGACTTCTTGCCGTCATCGGCAGAGTCATCAGCTTTGCCTTCATCTGCATGGGCGAGCGTGATAGGTTCGTTGGCACAGAAGATAACTTCCTGCTCAGCGCCCTCTCCATGAGCAAGATCGACAAAGTCGATGAATGCTCCGGGATTTGCACCGGCGACCACAAGGCTCAGCTCCTTGATGTCACCATGCATCACATTTCCGCCCTGCTGCTTCAGGCCGTTGGCATAGATGGACAGGGAATCCACATCTCCATGCTGCACGATCAGCTTAGCAGCCTTACCGGCAGCAGTTTCGTTGAATGTGCAGTAAGCGTAAACGCCATCCTCGCGGTTTTCCAGCAGCGCATGGCCCAGAATATTGGTCGGGTCGTCATGCTGGTGATTCCATACGAGGGGGACGGTCTTTCCGTCGCAATGCGCAAACGCATCACGGCGAATGGTGCGGCCATCACTGCACACAAGGTCATTGCGCGTCGCCCAGCCGCTGAAGTCGTACTTAAGTTTCTTCTCCATTTTGATTGTTGTCCTCCTTCGGTGTTGATGCCGGCGTGCTTTCCGCCGGTGCGCTCAGATTGCTGTTGCGCAGCTCGTCCGCCTTTGGGTCGGAAGAAGGCTTCATGCCGATCTTCTGCCGGATCTCATTCGAGGTCATAACCTCGTTGCGGGTGAACTTGTCAGTCATCTCAGCGATCTTATCGACAGGCACCAGCTTGAAGGGATCTCGGAAGAACAGGATGGACTGCTTTTGCGACCGAGCAGTTTTTGTGAGGAATTTCCTCTTGATCTCATCAACAATGGCAGAGAGGATTGGCTCAACGATTCGAGTCAGGTAGTTCTGCATCGTCTTATCATCGGCAGAACCATCCAGAATGCCCTGGGTCAAACCTAACTGGCTGTAAAGCATACTCGTTAAGTATTCGATCTGGGACATCAGGTTGTTCTCGACGGGGCGATTCAGTTGGACCACATGCTCAGTTCCGTCAGTGTATGCAACACCATATTTGGAGCTGGCTAACTGGTTCTCGATATCTTGTCGGCGCAATTCCGCCTGTTGACGACGTGCTTCTGTCTTGATGACATACGGCAACTGAATGATGAGGTTCAGCTTTCCGGAACTGTTCTGCTCGTCAATGGCGTCCAGCAGGTTCAGCTTTCGGATAAGCCGCTGCATCGTAGAGTTCGGTTCATTCATGACAGCATAGAAAGGATTCTCCACAATGCCGACTGTACTCTTGGGGACAAGAATATCCTCTTTCTCACCGCGCTGGTCATTGTAGACGCGAACCTTTACATGCTGCGGGAACCATTCAAGAATCTTGCCGGTCCGCATCGTCTCGATGTCAATGCCGCCGGTTTTCTCAGGATCAAAGTTTGTATCGACAGGGATGATAGCAACGCAGCCCTCGTCCAGCATCGACATAACAATGTCCTGCATAAAAGCCCTTCCGGTCTGGTCAACATTGGCTTCTACCGTTAAACAGTTATTAAGCCCACTCTCGATGACCTCCTTGAATCGGTCGCTGCCATCCAGTCGCACATGCTGAACGGTCATAGATGAGACATCCAGCGCAATACGGTTATAGACCGAGGTAATGATCGAACGCTCATTTCCACGGCTGAAGAGTGGACGGTCGGGGCGATAACCGTAACTCGGCCCAATCGACATCCGAGAAACATAAGAATCTCGGTTCATGAATGTATTCCATGCGTGCTTTAGCCGCGTGGCAACTGTCATTTCCATTCGGAACTCATCACCTCCTTCGTGGCATAAAAAATCCGCAGACTATTAAAAGTCAGCGGTTTGATAAACGGTTATTTTCTACCAGATAAAGCACTTCGATAACTTGGGTATTGTTCTTTGTGAATTCATCCCATATTTCTCATTCGAACGCCTCCGGATTCCGCTTGTAAGCGATATAGGCATCCATCATAGCCGACACGGCGTCGATTTTCTGCTCGTACCGCTTCTTCATCAGCTTCCGGTTTCCGTTGGTATCTTCCATGGCGATGCAGTTGCCCATGGCATAGGTCATCAGCTCTTCATCAAAGAGGAGCATCCGGTCTTCGGCCAGCTTCTTCAGCTCACCCAATGGAACGGACTCCGTCTTCGCGCCCTGAATGACTTTCTCAATGCCGAACGGGCCATTCTCAGCCGCCCAACGTTCCACAAACTCCTTGGCGTTGTATGGGTCATAGCCAAAGCAGCGGACATCATACCCACACGCAACGATGTACTCGTCCAAGTCCTCATAGACCTGCATAGGGTCCAGAACCGTTCCGTCCAAAACGACAAGACTGCCCTCATCCATAAACTGCTCATACTTATTACGCATAGCAGCAGGCAGCTTATTCAGCGTTCTGGAAGTAATGTAGTTTCTGGTCTTCACACCAAAGGAACCATTACGCAGCGGGAACAAAAAGGTGAACGAACAGAAGTCGTCACCCTGAGAAAGGTCTCCGCCCAGCGCGCAGGCCATCTGCCAGTAATCGCGTTTGCGATGCGGCAGTGTCTCTTCGTAGGTGAAGTAATAGGTATAGCCCTCCATCGGCAGTCCGAAACGCTTGGCAAGAATATCATTCCTTGCGGCAGGCGCTTTCTCGGCGCGTTCCACATCAAGCTGATAAGTCTCGTAACTTACCGTCTTTCCGATGTTCGGGTTTGCCTTCATCCACATCTCCGGATAGCCGACCTCGTCGACAGAGTCGAGCTTGTACCACCAGATCGAAACATGCGGGTTTGGATAATCCCCCTTGAGAATGCTCATAAGCTCCATTTTGATGGTATCGCCGGCGCCGTTACGAACAGTACCCTCCGAACTGGTGGCCACGATCAGATAGTCGTCCACCTTGGAAGCGCCCTGCTCAATAGCGCCGATAACATCCTCGCGAATGTCGCCGGAGAGCCACTCGTCTACGGTTGCAATCTTGCATCGGAGACCTTGCAGCTTGTTGATCGACATGGGGCGGATCTCAATAAGAGAGCCGGTCAGAAAGTTCTCAATGCCTTTCTTGGTCGAAGCCAACTTGACGCGGTTGGCCTGCGAACCGGTCGTGTTCTGAAGTGAGCCTTGGGTCAGAAATTGGAATACGGGGCCGCGGGCTCTTGTTATGGCGGTGCGGATCGGTGACATGACCTCTTCGGCAAGTTTCATAGTCGGAGCTGTCGTGATCTGGTGTGTCGTACTCGTGTCCACATTCTCAAAGAACGACTGGATACACGAGTCATAGATCGACTTCGCGGCACCTCGTCCGACAATCAGATACTGCTTGTTTACAAGCCGCTTCTTAATCATCTTCTTGACATAGTGCCCGCCTCGGCCGTCGCTGTTCGGCTCATAGACCGTGCGCTCTACAAAGTAATACCAGCCGAATACCTGTTCGCCCCACAGCTTGAAGCTGTCAAGGAGGTGAAGATCGGAACCGTCCGTCAGGGTCATCTCTGCCTCGCAATACTTGATCCAGCCCTCAACGGCTTTATCATCGTAATAGATTCCGGGATTTGCAATCAGATCGTCGATCCGGTTCATCTCCATTGAAATCTCTTTGCAGACAGGGATCTCACCCCGAATCACCGCTTCACGAAATTTCCCGTAGTACCGGGGGACAGCAGTATTCGACAGGGCCATTCGGTATTACCCCGCCTTCTTCTGCAACTGCTGAATTGCGAGGGCAATACTCAGAGCCGAGCTGCCGACAGCCAAAACCGTTCCGGCGCTGTCAAGCACATCGGAAAGGTAGCGGCGGCCTTTAGACACTGACTCCTTGGCAAACAAATCGTTGTACTGCCGTTCCAAAAGCTCACGGTTGATCTGATCACGAAGCTCCTTGTCAGTCTTCTTGCTCAGGTCCATCCGCTCTTTCTTCGTGCCTTTGCGGCTGTCCTGCTCCATCTTCTTCGCCCGATTAACAAGCTCGGAAGTGGCATCCACAGCTTTCTTGGTCGGCTCAAGCTTGGAGGGCGGTGTCGGCTTTTTAGTCAGATCCTTGTATCTGTTTTCAAGAGATAACCGATTGATAGCCTTTCTAAGGTCTTCATCTTTCATCTCTTTCACAGGATCTTTCTTCTCCTGCTGCTGAGCGCGGCGTTTTCCCTCAGAGGTGTAACTGCCGTCTTCATTCTGGAAGCGGCGAACACCCCACTTCTGACCTTTGATGCCATAGTGGCAAAGTTCATCCATTTTGACTCTCCTCCTCTCTTGCAGCATTATCGGCCGCTACGAAGAGCCTCCACTCAAACTCGCTGATCTGACGGTTCATCGCGTCAATAGCAGAGGAGGCAGTAGGCAGATCGAAAAGCAGCCGAACTTTAAGGTGCATATAGGATTTTACAAGGGCAAGCCGACCAGGGTCATCCTCCAAAAAGTCAGACCACTTTTCACCAGCACCAGAAATGGCAAATCCTTTCTTCGGACCAACTCCCATCTGTCCAAGAATGGAAAAGACGGAGTTGATGTGCATGATGAGGTCGGCATCAAAGTGAGTGTAACTCTCGTCAATTCCGAGAAGCTTCTTCACCGATGTCAGGATGCTTTCAGTCGTATCCATAGATGCGCTCCTTACTTAGCCAGGGCGATGTACTTCCTCATACAAAAGCCCTCGGCCCCGTCAGAAGTGCTGACCTTGTAAAAGTCTTCCGTGGATGCATCCAGGTCAACGCAAACCTGTGTCAGCGCGTCGATAACGACGGCGACATCTGCGTGGATGTCAGGCTGCTTGCGCACATTCAAACAGATACAGTCCGTAACAACACCGGAAGCAGTGTGCGGCTCATCGGCTGCTTCTGTCTCAGTGCAAAGTTCCGGCACATCCTGACGCTTACTGCGAAGCTCCTGAATGATGTCCTGCTTATGAACATTATTCTGCATAGTCGGTTCCTCCTTTGGTTTAATGTTTCCAGGGACAGGTATCATTCCTTGTCCGCTGGGGCGGTGTGGTGAGCAAAAGATTTTTGTCACCGTAGTGAATTGCCTGATGCGTCTCATGGGTCGTCGTGATGAGATACTCAGGGTCGAGCAGAATGTCCGTTCGTTCCAGAAGATCTCTCTGCCGGATCGGGTTCAGATGGTGAATGATGACCCGCCCAAATATCTCGTTACCCTCAATACCGAGATCACAGCCAAGATCTCTTGCGATCACTGTGTCTCGGATCTTCTTCCATTCCAGCGACCGGTAAAACACCTGGTTCATGTAACGCTCAAAGCCGAAAGTCGTTTCACCAACGATGCCATCAAGCCGAAGATACTCAAAGCGCTCCTCAAAGGTTGAAAGAAGAACAAGCTCGGAATAGCACTTAATATTCATCCTCTTCATCCTCCTGGCCCTGATAGCTCTTCATGGCCTTGGTCGCCTTGAGGTACAGCTCCTCCATCTTAGCGGAGGACTCGATCGCTTCGGCCTTTGCCGCGGCAAGATCTCTCTGCTTCTCAAGCAATTCTTTTTCGATCTGGGCTCTGGTGGAGCCGAGCTTCAGAAAATGGGAAATCACCTGAGAGGAAGCAGTGCCGTTGCGCATCTGCTCTTCGGCAACATCAATGGCTAAGGCGATCAGTTGCTTCTCTCTTGCTTCGGGAGTAAGAGCCGCACGGGATTTAGGTACTTTCTCAGATGATCTTGCGGCCTTTGCCATCCTTGCCACCTCCTCTCGCTGAGTTTAATAATGGTATCCACTGTGTTTTACATCACTTATTTAGACTTTGAGACAGGGCTTGAAAGAACCCACAGAACTGACTGGCTGAACAAGTTGAAAGGAGAAATCCCCAAATGAAAGATGGAGGTAGAGAAAGCACTTGCATGATCCGGTCGTGGCAATTCCATGGAAAGAAGAACACATCAGGAGGTGAAATATCAGCCCTGTGGGCCCGTTCAAACCCTGCCTCGTCGCCCAAAACTCCCTCCGACAGCCCCGACCCCCGAAAACATTTTCCAAAAATATCCCCCGGAGAATTTTCAAAGACCGCCGCGATGCAGAGGGGGGTGCTGTTTTTGCGACCCCCCCTATACCTTTTGGAAAGCAAGGTATTCTCACTAAGCAAAAGGTGACTTGGAGTTAAAACTTATCGTGTTGCAAAAGCAGAGCCAAAGATAAAACCTCCCGATTTGAGTGAAAGAGGCTGCTAAAGCCTTTATGCGCTCACGGGAGGCGAATCCTTTGTATCTGCTTTTACTTTTTTGTAGATCCCAAGGGGATCGTATTTGATGATGTCGTCGATGGCACGCTCAAGTTCCTGTTCGTTTTCAGCATCTGAAAGCTGATCAGAGGTCCTGGCTATACGGGCCAGGTAGGCGCAAGAGTGATAGCCTTTGCCTTCATCAAAGCGATACCAAGCATCGTACTGGGTAAAGGGATCATACGGATTGTCTGTCGTAGTCAGCGCGCATGATTGAGCCATTTTCTCTCACTTCCTTTCATGAATTCAGATACTTGGAAACGGCAGAAGTCGAAATTCCCAAAGCTTCAGCGATTTCAGCATTTGTGTGGCCAGAATTCGCCATTGCTTTGATTCTGCTAATGCGAGCATCAGACAACTGCGTTGTTCTTCTCGGCGTTGCTCGTTCTCTAACGGTTTTCGGTTCGGCATAACGCAAGATCTCGCTCAAGGTTGTGTCTGAAATTGCACCAGACTGAATTGCAGTCCATTCGCCATCGCTGATTGTAATGCGAGTTCGCTTTCCGCTTGCACCAGTAGAATTTCTGGCATCACTGATGGCGGCACGACGGATCTTGGAAATCTCATCTTTGTCAGTAATGTTGTTTGCCTGAACCTTTGCTTTTACACGAGCATTTGCAATTCGTTGAGCTTCTCGTTCAAGAGGAGCATTCAACTGTGCGACCTTGAGAGCAGCCATAAGGCGGTTCACTTCGGGCTCAAAGGCCTTGGCCGCACTGGCAGAGCGCTTCAGAGTAGGGGTAGCCTTGTATTCAAGACGGGCCTTATTGGCAAGGTCTTTCATCTTGTTGGCATAGTCGGCATAGGCCTCTTCCTGAAGCGTTCCAGAAGACATCGAACGAACATCATCAACTGCGAGGATGCGTTTAACTTTAGTGGTTGCCGCTACCGTCTTTCCGGTACGGGGGTCCACATAAGTTCTGCCGGACTCCTTGTAAACGACTTTTCCTGTCAGAGGATCAATGACACCGCTGCCCTGACGCTCCGGTACCTCAACATCCTGCTTTCTACGGGATAAGAGGGTAGAGGCGCCGCCATGGTGACCAGTCTCGTCGTCAAAGCCTTGATACTTCTTCTTAAGCTCGGCGATACCATTGTCTTTCTCAGACTGCCGGTAGTCGAGCTTGTGCTTGGCCGCATCAATGACAACCATGCTGTGTTTGACCGCTCTTGCGATCTCAGGCTCAGTAGCGCCTTTCAAAGTCATGTCAGTAATGAGATTTGAAATCTCACCCATCTGTCTCTGTGTAGCAGCACCCTTTGCAAGGAGCCGAACGCCAGTCTTGCCCTCAGTCGAGTAGTCAGTCTTAGGATCGAAGTCTTTCAAATCCTTAAGGGCGGGGGTAGATTGGATCTTCACCCTCCCATCGGTCGGAATAACAACGACCTGGTCGCCATCAAAGTCGGCACCGGAAAGACGCTCTGCAACCTTGGGGTTGATACCAACAGCATCCCGAATGTTCTTTCCAAGAACGGAAACGGCAGTCGGATTTTTGTTATTGACTGTGAGCTCAGGGATCTCAAAGGTACCGCCATGAGGGTAGCGAATGAGCACGACCTTTTCGCCATCACGATAGTTCGGGGCAAAGATCTCAGTCTCTTTCATCGCATTAAGCGGAAGGATAACCTGCGTGCTCTGACGAGGGAGCGCAGCAGCTTTCAGATGAACAGCAGCCGAGTCGCACTCATCTGCAAAGTCTAACAGGAGCTTCCGCTTTACGGTGGGGTTGTTCAAAGAACAGATTTCCGAGAACTCGTCAGCGGCATCAGCGTAAGTCAAATCCAACTGTTTCTTGATGAGCTGGATTGGCTGCTTAGAAAGGAACTGGGAAGAAAGGTTCTTACTCATCTTGTCCCAGTCGCCCTCTTCTTTCAGCTTGTTGATCGCAGAGAGTTTCTCGTTGCCGTCGGCATCAATGTAGTGACTCTGGCCATTAGCCTTGATCAAGGCCCCGAAAGGGTTGTCGGGATCATCCTGAATTTTCTTCAGAACATCCATCTTCGGTGTTCCGGTATGCTTGTTGGTGTTGAAGACGATGTCTGCACCATCAGGCATATCATCGGAGTACATTGCCATTCCTTTGAGATAATGGGTGCCATCCACAAGGATACGAACCTGAGCATAGTGAGAATCCCCAAGATCAAGGTCGGCAACGCCGCGACGGATCTCAATGACACCGTCTTTCAGTGCGCCACCCTCATCGCCATAAAGAATCTTCACACGGCTGGAATCAATGCTCGCCGGATACTCACGCTTATCCCAAGACTCGCCACCATCAGTAGAATGGTAGTCGCCAACAGACTTCACCAAATCAAGGTTCTGATAAACCTCTCTCTGGTCAATCTCAGGAACGGAAATAACGGGGGTGATCGTGCGTTTCTTCGGGTCGTTTACCTGGGGAACGCCGACACCATAGCGGTTATAACCCTCGGTTTCCAAAATGAAAAGAGCCTCTTGAAGAACACCGGTAGAAACGCCAAGCTGCCGCTCAACGCCGGTGCCTACATCAATGGCTCCTTTTTCCGCAAGCTCTTTCTTCAGAATCTCTGCCGTGGCTTGCGCCTTATTCTTATTGGCTGCCGTATTCTCATTCAGCAGTGCGCGAACAGAAGAGTCATTCGCATAACCGAGGATTGAGGCGATCTCATCCAGCGTCTTACCGTCTTCCCGCAAAGAACGGGCACGGTCTGCCTGAAGAGCACGGCGTTCATGCTTTGCGACGCGAACCTGCATCCGCAAGTCAGTCGTCGAAAGATGAAGTTCATCAGCAATCTGTTTTTCAGTTTTGCCGAGCCGCTGAAGCTCTTCAACGCGAGCAAGAAAGTCGCCGCCATGTTGGTAAGGGTTATCACCGGAACCCCACGGATAGCGCCCAGAGCGCCGTTTGACGCCATAGTGCATCAGAATATCTTCCTCTACGAGATCCATAGCTTAACCCTCCTCTTCTCTAATTTTGTTGATGACCTTATCGGCTGTGATGATCCTGTCCATGATTGGCAGAATATCCTCAACAGTCGGCTTATGGTACAGAATTTGGTCGTGCTGGTAGATACGCAGTTCCATTTCAATGTCGGCTGGACGAATATGATACTCCAAACAGAACAGAGCGGCATAGACCTCCAACTGTTCAATGTGAGCATCAATTTCTCCGGTCTTCAAATCATGGATGCGAAGAAAATTATTTCGGAAACAAATCGCATCGGTCGTTCCGAAACAGTTCGGGGAATAGTAGAGGATCTGTTCTGGCGTCATCTTATAACCGATAGCGTCATTCACATACATATTCAGAGTCTTCTGAGACTTGGGAAGTTTCTGCCCCAAAAGAATACACTGAGCGGCGAATGCGTGAAGAACAGTTCCTTTCTGTGTTGCCAGAAATCTCACATAGGAGTCCGCGATTTTATCATCGGTGTAATTGATCCAGTGATACTTACTTGCACCAAGGAAGGCGTGCTGACCTTCAAGGTTGGAATGCCTGTTGAAGTTCATTCAATACCTCCTCTTTATTTTCCGGACACACAAAGCGAGAGAATGACATATCGTTCATCTTCTCGACATAGTAGTCCTGATTTGGGCGCTTCTTAGCTGTCGCAGACCTCTTGCATTCGAGGGAGGCCCACTTCTCGCCATAAAGAATCAACAGATCGGGAAGTCCCTGAATTTGGTCCATCTTGAAAACCATGCATCCAGGGAACAACGCTTTCAATGACTCGATTAAACGGTCTTGAAATCCGCTCTCAAGTCTGGAACTTCTGGCCACGAAATGACCTCCTTTCGACAAAAAATAAAATGGAGAGAGGGAAATGTGTAACACATCTCTCTCTTCTCCATAAAAGACCCTGTTTTTTCTGCGGAAGCCAAAAAGGCATAAAAAAGCCGAGACGCTTGAAAAAGTGTCTCGGTCAAATATCCAGAGGGTCAGCTATTATTTCGCAGATACCGAATGAGTATCCAAATCAGCCACAGACCTCCTGTGCAGAAAGTAAGTATCACATCGAGGATCAGTCCACAAGTGCTACGCTTTCCGTTACCTTTACTCATGCTGTCTGTCCTTTCTCATAAATCCGTTATGTTGTCATCATCAATGTTGTTGCTCTCTTTCAGTGCGATGTTACCTCCAAGACTCGAAGCCAAAGCCGCGACAATGGCAGCAGCTACGCCGCCGATAACCCCAATGAGCTTCAAACGATTCCTCGATTTTTCAGAGTCCTTATCCGCTACCGCTGCGGCAACTTCCTGCATCTGATCGAGAATATAAGTCTTCTGCTCAAATGTCAGGTCGTCGTTGTCCAGCATTTTTTCAAGAGAATCCATCACGCGGTTATACATATCGTAACAACTGCGCATACTCTCTCGATCGTCTTCCATCGCTTCCTGGATGACGCTGCGGTACTCTTTCAAAACATCAAGTGAAGTCGAAGCGAAGTTCGGAAATTGCTCAAGAGCTTTCTTTGCAACTTCGGGGTTCATCTTCGGAACCATCGTCGCAAAAGCAATGACTTTTTCTTTTGTCAAATGTCTGAAATCAGGAATATCCAGTTTCTTGAGAACTTGCTGTTCAGTGTAAGGCCGTGCCACGCTCCGTCCTCCCCTCGTAAGAGTGCAAATAAAAAAGGTGCGCCCCAACGAAGAGACGCACCCTGCAAAAGCGCATCTCTCATTGCTGCGACACAATCCTCTTACCACCACTATGGGTATAACGAGTTAAGAGAGAAACACTTGTTGCCAAGTAATTCTCCCATAGTGAAGCGGATAAGAAGATTTAATTGTGTCGCAAGCTTAGTATATCACACTCGCACACGAAAAGAAAGTCAGAGTTTTTGAGGAAAATTAGGCTTTGGTCAAAAACCCACTTTTTCTCGCCACTTATATATATTTTTTACATTTTTTCTTCACACTAATTAAAGAAAAAAGTGGGAAAGTGGGCAGAAAGCCCGCAAAGCCTTGTGTACCAACGGTTTCAGCCCGCCCACTTTTCAAATAAAACCGGGCAAAAACCCACTTTTTTTGGCCAGAACCGTCTCTACAAGTCCCTCAACTCGCCAAAATATATCAAGTTTCTGAAAGAAAGTGGGCAGAAGCCCGTTTTTCAAAATAAAAGTGGCCACAATTTTTGCGCATGAAAGAGCCCCGAATCCTATCTTAGATTAGACAGAACCGGGGCAAATTCACGCGGTTTGGAGAGGCTACCTCCATATCCGTCCGGACCGCTTGTCGATCAGAACGACACGACCTTCGATCTCGAAGTCCGCCAAGTCACACACATCCTTGATAGACCTGAGCAACTTCTTAAAGCGAAGCTCCTCGATTTCAAGGTTCATCATGGCCTGGTAGGCTGTCGGATCTGAGTAGCCCTCCGAGTTTTTTCGGTCGCTCATTGGTCACCTCTTTCTTTCTCCCACTTTTCAAGATCACAGCCGATCTCTTTCAGCTTGTAGGTACAGAGCCAGACATCGTCGCCCTGCTCCATCTCATAACGACGGATCAAAGCCTCGATGCCGCGGGAGAAGTTGTCATAGAATTTTTTAAGCCTCTTTCTCGGCAGCAGACATTACGGCTCCGAACACTCTTTTTCCGGCTTTCTTTACTTTCATGAACGGGTCCTCCCATGATCCAGTTTTCTTTTGCGAAGAACATCGGAACTCCGAAGAAAAGAGAAAGGAGAAGGACCGTACCATCCCTCTCCAAAATAACAACCGGCAAAGATGCCAGCACCATCAATACCGCATAGATCTTGTTGCGGATCAGTTCGCGCTTCCACATAATCATTACTCCTTTATCAGTACGATGTTGACGGAATGAACCAGATATGTAGTTCCGTCAATTTTTACCTGAATCTGATCGCCGTCATCATAGTCTTTCCAGCTCTCGATTTTCCCGCTGATGACTGAACCATCTGGAAGCGCCAGGATAGCATTGTCATAGCTGAATGTCGTGTCGATGACTTGTCTGTTACAACCAGTCAGGAACATCAGCATCATGGCGACAACGAGGAGGATCGCCGCAAGCATACAAAGCGCTCTCTTAGCTTTCATCTTACTTATCCTCCTCAACAGTATAGATAGGCTTGTCATAAGCGTACAGAGTCGCATGACTCTCATCCGGTGTATCCATCTCCAACACAGTCATGATGGCATAGTTTGCGAGATCGAGCAGCGTATCACGAATGGACTCATCCGTAACTTGCTGCTGGTCGCGGTCATTGCAGGAAAGGCGGGACAGGGTCTTGA
>DXUR01000002.1:37948-61834 GCA_019417795.1 Clostridiales bacterium
TCCGTAACTTGCTGCTGGTCGCGGTCATTGCAGGAAAGGCGGGACAGGGTCTTGAAGCGGGAGAACTTATCCCCCAAACGGATACGGGCCATAGCGAGACCTTCCTCGACGAAAGTGGTATGGAAGCTGTCGCCATAGTCATGGTTTTTGCGTGCGTAGAGCTCGTTCAGCCCATCGCAGATTTCCTTATGTCTCAGAACTTTTTCGTTCATTGTGCTCCTCCTTAGTCTTTCATAGGGGATAGGCCAAGCCGTGTCCGGTAGTCATTGTGAGAGATCAGACCGCCGGCTCTCATGTTGCGGAGTGTCTCCTCGTCTGGCCACGG
This sequence comes from Clostridiales bacterium, assembly GCA_019417795.1. The sequence continues at coordinate 38,274 of DXUR01000002.1, forward strand.
GGAGACCGAAACAGAAACACCGCCATCAGGCGAAATATAAATGGACACAGATCGGTCACGAGCCGCCATTGCTTCATCAATGATTGAGTTGATTTTTTTCTCATCCATTTTCACAAGCTCCTTTCAAATATCATTTGCTCTGCGATGCAGACTATGGTCGGCATCAAAGCCATCGGGATAGCGAGCGCGGAGCTTATCGATGTTGGTCTGCATGACCGTTTCCATGTCCCAGCCGAGAGCGGTGCAAGCCTCCGCAATCATCCAGAGGCAGTCGCCCAACTCCTTTTCCAGATGCTCAGGGTCGAGCTTGTGACCCTGGTACTTCTTCTGGAACAGACCAGAAACCTCGCCAGCCTCGGAAGTCAGGCCCAGGACAGCGTGCATGAGCATATCCTTCTTCTGGTCGTAGGGGATGCTGCATGTCCGTATAGCCAGCTTCTGGTACTCGTTGGGCATCATCCGCTTTTTCTCGTTCTCATAGGCCGTGATAAGGAACTCCACGCACTTGGAGAAATCCTGCTTCGGCCTGTTACACCATCCACTGTAGCTGGGACACTGGTCTTTGTATTGACAAGACATAATTAAACTTCCTCCTCAAAAAGAATATAAAAAGAGAAGAGCCTGTGTTTCCACAAGCCCTTCCCTCTGGGTAGAGATTAGAATTTCAGCTTTTCGTTGATCTTCGCGATTTGTTTCTCAGCCTTTTTCTGAATCTCGGTGTTCCCGGCTGCGATTGCCAGGTCAAGGATCTCCTGCCAGTCTTCCAACTGGTCAAGCAGCATACCCTTGTACTGGTTATCCGTCATACCCACAGAATCACCACCATCCAGAAGGTGAGAATCGTTGCGTTCAGCCATAGCCTAACAACCTCCTTCCATAATAGGCGATGTACTTTTTGCGCATGATTTCTTTTTTATGATTGTATCATAACAGCCGGAGTGGTGTCAAACGGCAGTGCCTGTAATCAACGCAGAATAAGGCAGACTTTCAATCCGGTCGCAAAGTGTATGCCATTCATCGAGCTTGTGATGCCGACGGGATTTGTAGATATTGGCCAGAACCTCATAGTTCAGCATGACCGTCCGTTTCTGATTGTAAGAGCTCGGAAGAAGCTGGATCATCTGCCACCAAATATCCTTGGCGGGGAGGCCGGTGTATTCCTCAGTCTTCATCGCTGCAAGATATTTTTCACGATAGTGATTTAGCACATCAATCGTCATGCCAAGGACTTCCATGGGCCCCGTATCTCTGTGATCGGTTCCTCCGATTTCAATACAGACATCGAGGTCATCAACCAGATGCTCGTGACTGAAGTCATCCAGTGTAAACTCCTTTGCTGCGATTTTGTGCATCGTAGAGCAGGAGTTGGCGACCGTACCGACCTTATAGGTGTCGAACTCTTTCCACCAGTACAGCGGGGCGGTGATGTCGAGATAGACGGTAATCATCCGCATGAACTTACGATGATCTGTGCCGGCATTGCGGAGACGGGTCATGAGGTCGAAATCATTTTGTCCAACATCAAAACCGCCAGCGGCACACGCTGCATAACCGCTATTATGATGAACGCAAGTCACACAATCTCTTACCAAATCTTTATGACAACGCCCGCTATCACTCTTCTCCCAAGAGTTCTTAGGGTTCCTCATGCCGCGAATGGCGTGCTCCCAGCCAATAACTTCGACATTTTCAACTTTCAGCATTTACTTCTCCTTTCCTTAACACCTCGTTATGCTTTACAAGTGCACAGAGAGAGGCGTTCTCCTCATCGCAGAACTTGATAGAAACAGGGTCAACACGGCGAACACCATCTTTGAATTCAACAATGCCATAGACCTGCCCAATCTGACCAGCAGGGTGTCTACCACGAAGCAGACTGGCGCCAACAACATTACTCCACTGCTCCCAAAGATGAAAATATCCGAGTTCACCGTTGACTTCACAAAGGCGTGTTGGGAACTCAACCATTTTAAGCCAGGCCATTACAAACCTTCTTTCTGTTGGCCGCGAAGAACCTCAATGCAGTCGCAGTCAACCGTGGCAGCTTCGACATTCATAACAGAGAGCATCATCTGAAGCTCGTCTACGAGATACTTCTCGCTCTTACCAAGGCCGCCGCTTGCGAGAAGACGGATGTAGTTCGTCACCGTGATGGGAACAGGAATTTTCTTACCCATCTGAGCAGCGAGTAACTGAATATAATTAGCCATCTGATAGGTAGCCACAACGATGGTAGCACCTGTCTTTTCAGACATTTCGATGAGCATAGTGGTTTTGCCGCTTTGCCGTTCGCCGATATAAATTGTGCTCATTTGGAAGTCTCCTTCCTCGTCCGTGCCAAGACCTTCTTTGCCTGAGAAGTTGAGCCAAAGACTCGCTTCGTAACAGCAGCACAGAACCCGGCATAGGGATCATTGTGGTCACCCTCGCCACAAGAAACGATAGTCTTGGTTCCGTCGAGCGATTCCCTGGGGGTTCCGAAAGTGAAGTTGAGGAAAGCCTTAGCAAGAGCCACCGGAATGATTGCGTCGTTGCGCTTCGGCGCATCAAAGAGTGAAGGTATCACATTCTCTTTCTTGAACCAGAAGAGGCCGTATTTGCTTGCATGGTTTTTAAGGCCGGAAAACTCCACTCCGACCCGATCATCTGTAAACTTTTTAATGATGCCGAGTTTCCCGGTGTATTTACCACCGTACTCGTCACCGGATTTAATGCTGACTATTGTATCAATGGGGATCATATTTTTTTCTCCTTTCAAATATCAGTGGTTACTTCTTGTCGATCTGGTTAGCTTTTCTCTCTTCGTACTCAGCCTGCTCGATGCGAACCATGCCGTCCGGACCATCTTTGAAATATCCATTCAGATCAACGACCTCGCCGTTGGGAAGAATAAGCTGGAGATAGCCGACGGTATCGAAGTCGCCATTTTTCTCATCGGTCAGAAACTCTTCGACGATGATCTTGAACTTCTTGTCCGCCGGGAAGTACGGAAGCGTGATCGGATACATCTTGTCGATAAGGCGAGTACCGAAGCCGTTTCTGAACGGAATATCAGGGCTTTCTTTGTTGATGAGCTGAACACGGTTGACATCCGAGTAAGTGACCGTACCGTCCTCGGCGACATCCTTAAACAGGCTGCTCATGCGCTTGCACTGGAAGTGCTGGATAGGATCGTTCTCACCAAACTCGATTTTAGTCCAAATATCAGGATCGTCCTCAATGGGGGTAAGGCATTTGCCGTCGATGAGGCGGTTCAGGATGCTCTTGGTGATCTGAATGCTCATACCGGAGTGGCCGTCGCGTTCCAAAGACCGATACGCTCTGAGGGCACTCTCATAGCACGCAACACCGTAATCCCAGTCGTCTTTATCTTCGGCACTTTCGCGTTCTTTCTGAGAAGCAATAGCAACTTCACGAGCCGCCCAATCACTCTCGTCATCGGAAAGGGACAGTACCCGCTCGACATCCTTATCTGTATGGCCGTCCCACTCAGGAGCAGTGGTCACCTCTTTGCAGTGGAACAGGTCCCAGTCCTTGTCCTCGTAATGATAGGTATAGGGCCCCTTTGGCGTGTCGATGCCAACGATGAACCAACCTCCTCCAAATGGAGCCTCGCCATCCGAATGCTTGTGGGATTTCCAAGCAAGCGTCGGGAAAGTGTTCACCAAGGCCGCGAAGAGGATGAGCCGCTGATAATAGAGGGAATTGAAAGTGTGGAACCCGTCGGAGAATTCTCCAATATCCTTCTCGGACATAGGCACTGCGCGATCATCCCAATATTCATTGGCGAAGATCTTCCGGCAGTCAGTCCCAAATGCTTTGATGATTTCGGGAAGATTCTTATTGACGGCATCAAGATGGATGCCATGCGCCTCACAAAATGCAAGCGCTTTTTCCAAAGGTTCGCCGACGCGGTTCGTCCAAAGAATGATTTTGGCGCCAGCTTCCTGTTCGGCCTTAACCTTGGCGATGTTTTTTTCAATCGGCGCACCGATCTCAGGCCATTTGTTTTCAACCAAAGTGCCATCGAAGTCGACAGCAATAATTTTTGCGTTATCCATGATTTCTCCTTTTCATGTCATGCAGCTTTCGGCATCGGCGCAGTAGACCACCCAACAAAGCGACCTTCGTTGAAGTTCTTCTTCTCCTTGAGTGCCTTGCTGATTGCCAGATCAATGCCGGAAAAGCTCTTTAGATGGAAGTAATAAAGGTCACTGAATGGCGTCGTCAGACGGTCGATTCGTCCGGAAGCCTGAACCATGACCTTATAGGAATAGTTCTGCGAGTAGAAGATAATCGTATCAGTAGTAATGCAGTTCCAGCCCTCGCAGCCGGCCGTGTACTGCACGAGATAGACCCATTTGTCGCCGGTCGGGATCTCTTGATGCTTGTGACCGTTCCATTCAGCGACTTCAGTCCCATCGGGGTAACCAAGATTTTTGAGAATATCAAGCTCGTAGTCGAAATTGTAGAAGATGATGACTTTAGGGTGATCTTCCATGATCTCCAGCACGGCCACGCTTCGGGACTCGTCCGAATTTACCACGCGGCGCCAGTTCATACAAAGTTCAGAAGCCGTTTCAATAGGACGGTCTTCCCAAGGGTTCCAGCGGTTTCGAGAAATATCTTTGTAGAGCGGAATGTTGTAGGAAACAGGCACCTCCTGATGATGCGATGTGGTGTGCCGATCGAATTCCATCGTAACGAGAATGCGATTGCGCAGACGGATCAGCCGTCCAGTGTTGAGGTATCGGTCAACCTTTGGATACTTCGACCTCCAGTCATAAACCACATGCTGGTCGATGAAATCGGTCTTGTTCCGGTAGAACCCATTTGCGATGAAGACTGGGATATAATCCTGCCAGGTATCCCCGGGGGTAGCGGAGAGCAAGATCCATTTATTCACCTTGGCGATTTTCAGGAATGCTTTTGTCCAAGCCCCGTAACCGACGACACGCTGCTCGTCAAATATAAAGAAACTGTTTTTTACATCTTTGTACTTGCCGATGTTGTTCCACGAGTCGATGACGACCTTGTTCTTGTAGTAATTGCAGTCCTCATGGGTGGAGAGCAGGAATGGAGCCAACTCGTTCTCCCATTCACAGGTATCTCGCTTGCGTGCCGTGGTGATGATGTAAATATCAAGCGGATTTTTCATCGGCGCATCAGGAATGTCAAGATTTCCGCCTTGTTGAAGATAGTAATAGGCGAGAGCAGTTCTGGATTTACCGGAGCCGACCCCGCCGCATAGAATGCAACCGTTCTTCATTTTTTCAAGGGCGCTGCGCTGATGATCGTACAGACTGATACTCATTTCGAGTCACTCTCCAAAATATCCTGCATTCTACGGATAATTCGTCGCGTACACCAGAAATCGCTGAAGTACATAGGCGTGAACCAGTAGTTCTCCAAAGAGTCACCATCTGTGATTGGATCGGTAAGCGAATTGCCGACCTTAACATATCCGGCAACGCCAAGCAGCGATATCTGCAAATAGCACATCAGCGCAACGAGTTCGTCGATGTCCTGAGCAGACACCAGCACATAGTTCTGGAAGTTGAGATGTTCTTTTTCCAGTAGCTTTTTTACCGTGTTTACACCGGCGATTATCGTCGCTCCGGCCCCGCAACATGGATCAGAGAGCGTGATATATCCCTTCATATCAATCCGGTCCTTAAGAGTATCGTCCATAGAAATATCAGCCATCATCTGGCAGACGTGATATGGTGTAAACACCTGACCGGAACGACTGTCATAGAGTTCAAGCGTCATATAAAGCTCCCCAAGGAAATCCTGTTCTGGATTTTCCTCCATGGCCATGACGAGGTGGGCGAGTAGTTCTGGAAATAGCTTTTGTTCCTCCGGACGATACTTCTTTATGATTTGCAGATAACGTTTTTCACGCTTGGGATAATGCAATGGTGTCTTGTCGACAGCATTTGAAAACGAACATGCGGACATCACCACAAAGTCTCGCCAAATATCAATAGACCGATGGCGGCTCGTAAGCTGTCGGAAAGTATCCATGAACGCTTTTTCGGGAGGAACTCGTTTCTCTTCCTTGGCTTTTGTTTTCTCGCTTTGTTGAACAAACTTCGGAATATCAGGGGGCGTATATGGTTTAGGCGGCTCTTTCTTTGCATGAGCCGTTTTCTTCTTTTTTGCGGGCTTCCATAAAAGCATTGGCTTCTCCTTTCGATAAGTTGTTTTATCAAGGATATATTCCTCGATTGTTTCTAAACAACCCAATAACTTCCTTGTCAACAAACTCTGCTGCTATATGAAATACCTCATACATCCTCGAATCAACCGCAGCATACGCACATTTATAGAAGGTTAATGCGAGTCGATATGCGGTATCCTCTGCTGAATTGCACGGATTCGCAAGAATCGCTGTTATGAGTTCTGAAATTGCCCATCTTTGGACGGAATATTTTTGAAAATCGGTAGGTGTTGGTTTTTTTTGTATGAGCATACGTTCTTTTGAAACGCCGCGAATTGTTTTAGGATCTGTCTGTTTCAAAAACTCGCGTAGCATATAAACAAAAACACGATTGAAATTTTCACACATAAACGTTTCCACCTTAAACAGAAATGGGGCGCCGGCTACCTCCTAACCAGCGTCCCTGCAATGCTTATTCCTGCGGATACTCGCTCGCAGCATACTTCTCAGCGAACTCATCCTCTTCGATGGTGACATACATCGTCTTGAGGTAGGCCTTCACACCGCTCTTCTCGTTCTTGGTGCCCTCCTGAATGATCCAGTTATAGGGGCGGATGATAAGATCCACATTGCTGATCTCGGCAAAGTCGAGCGCGCCGATGGACTCCTCATCGAGAGGCGTCTGCTTGCGGCGGGTGACCATGACGACCTTGGGCGGGAAGTTCTTGAAGCTCACCGCGACCTGGAGATAGTGGCGAGGCTCGTCACCTTCCTCACGGGGAGGCATCACGCGGATATTCCAGCCGTCTTCGATCAGACGCTGAGCATCGTTGTGGTCCTCGATGATAACGCAGAAATTGCGATCGCCGGCACGGTTGTACTTGTCCTCCTTACCGGAAAAGTTCCGGAAGATAATGCGGGCGTTTTCGATGATGATGTTGTCAGTAGCTTTACGACTCATGATTAAGACTCCTCTCAACTGTTAAAATGGATATTGGAATGGACTCGTTCCCGAGCTTCTTTGTGTGCCAGTTCCTCTTTTTCAATGCAGAGGGTGCAGATGTTTTTCATAGGCTGCGGCTTCTTTTTCCACCGATAAATGTTCTCGCAGTTTCTCAATCCACATCGCCTGCAAGTAAACCAACGAACACCGTCTTTGGTGAAGCTTTTCTCCATAGAATTACCTCACATCAAACGGTGTACTGTCTTCTTCGTGGGGCTCGCCGGGACCGAACCAAGGCGGTGTGTCGGAAACATACGGATCTTCGGAAACGAACCACTCGAAATCACCATACTTGGAAATATCAGTGGCCGCAGCATCAACGAGAGCATCATAGTATCTCCGGTCAATGCAGTCTTCCTTTCCGAGAATTTTGACCATCTCAGATTCCATCCATAGATAGTCTTTTGTTCCGACGACGGAATCGTACTTGACATTGCCGTTCTTATCGGTGTTTTGACGAACGAGTGAACCTCCACCACAACCGGACTTAATCGGGGTAAACAGTCCGACCTTTCCGATGAACTGCAAAGTATGACCATTATCAAGTACAAGGTTATCCTCGGACTGTATTGCCATGTCCGGGTTGTTGATATAGGCCGCGGCTTCATCAGGACTTCTGTCAATATAGATAGCAGAGGTAACAGACTTCGTCTCGCACATATCCTCGAAGGTGATCTCCTCATGCGAGAAGAGCTTCTTGAAGACATACGGGATCTGGAACTGAGTGCCCGTGGCTGTCCACTCACCGGCGTGCTTACCATCCTTGTACTTGGCAATATAAACGGCGTTATTGACAAGGCACATGCGATCATAAGTCGCTTCGTGCTCGAAAATATAACCGTACATCTTACCGTAGTCCATGACGAACTGAATGATCTCAGGCGTAGCGTCTGGAATCTTGATAGAGTCCGTCTTGATGTGAGCAACAACAAAGCCCCGTTTTTGAACCTCGTGCTTGAGGTTGATCATAAACAGGGCTCCGCGCTTAGCGACGATATTATCTTTGTTACGGTTGTCATGGAACGGATTCTCGAAGCTGGCCGAAGTCAGACCGTAAACGGAGTTGATGGCGATTTTTAGCGCCTGCGCCAGAGCATCGGCGGCACTCTCGTCCGTCAGATACTTTGCCAGAGCACCATTCAGCATCTTGCGAGCCTTGTCGAACTCCTTATGCTTGATGGCGACACGAGCATCACGGATCTCACGAAACCGCTTCGTATAGACCGGCCCGAAGAGATCTTCTGCGATGATGCTTGAGGGATGCATAGAAGCAATATCCAGCAGAGCGATATTTCCGTACATACCAGGCTCGGCATAGACATAGCCGCCCTCACCAACTTCTTCGCCGCGATAAGTAGACTTGCCTTTGTCGAACTTGTAACCAGGGAAGATCGGACGGTCTTTCTTGTCAAACGCCGTATAGTTGTCATATTCTTCCGGCCCAAACTTGAACGGCAGATCGTCCATGCTGCAAATCTGACTGGCATCACCCATGTCGCGGTAATTAAACTGATCCTGCGGCTTCTTGTTTCCACCGAAGATAATCTTGGCGGTTAAAGTGTTCGTGGTATCGTTAACGGTCATTCCAGCCACATCGGCCAGAATCTCACGAGCTATGAAGTCAGCCTTACGGGCATTGAATACCGCCTCCGTAGCAATGACATCATTGTCACAATACTCGGCGACCTTCTGCCACATGCTCTCCGGAACAGGCTGGTCCCACGGAAGGCCAAGCTCCTGATGGTGGATGCCGAGTTCGATCTCCCACTTCTTCAAGCTCTGTTTTTTCGAGCAGAAGTCGTAAACATCAGTGTAAGAGACATTATAGGCTTCGCCAAAGAAGCAGTTGTTGCTCTTGGATTTCTTTTCGCTGCCGATGATCCGCTGAGACAGGTTGTAAAGCTGCTCATTGGTATAGCCCATCAAGCGAGCATAAAGAATGTGGTTATCATACCGCCGGCAGTTGAAGCCGATGAGTCGGAACTTCATCAGGCCCTCGATGTCTTCAGAGGTCGGGTTGATCATCCGAACCACAGGTTGTGTGCTTCCTGCAAACTTCCAGTTCACGATGAAAAGGTTCGGAAACACCTCGACATCATAAAAGACGAGATCAGCGGTTTCGTTCTTGGCCGCAGGGGCGGCATCGGCAGATTTGAACGGCATCTTATTAACGAGCTTGATGCAATACTCTGCCTGATTGGTGCTGTTGGCGGCAAAGGCCAGGACGGCATTGCGCATATCGGTAACATCGTAAACCATGCCGCTTTCATACGCATCCGTCAGAATCTTGTGGATAAAGTCGATACTGGGCTTAGTTGCAGGATGGATCTCCTTGTTGAGATTTCTCTTGATTTGAACCCTAAGCCCTTTCTCGCTCTGAACCACCTTGTTGTTTACCATGCTGCTTTCTCCTTTCAATGGTAACCCAGAGCTTATGGTTGCAATAGGTAGGTTGTTGAACTTTGTGAGTTTCCGGCGCAGCGAGCTTTTTCCAGTGAAGACCTTCACCTCAATATGGTCGTCATAGATACGACTCAGCCTTGTCGGATCTCCGGTGTAAATATAATGTAGATGGATACCCTGACCACCCTTGCTGACCTCGGCATAGGTCGGAGGCCACTTGCTCGCCTCCGTCAGGTTCAGGTCAAAGCACTTGTTGCCATTCTCGTCCGGAATATCAAAGTCGATGACAATATGGTTCTCAGGCACCTTGACATAGTGGAGTTTAGAGGTATCCAACTGCGAAAGAGTCTTCGTGACTTTTTCCCATTTCTGCGATGGCGTTTCTTTAGATGTGGCATATTGAGCAGGACAGTCCGCACAATCTTTGTCGAATGCGGATACTGTTCCATCAAACTGAATCAGCCGAGTTGTTGGCTCCGGCTTATCAATGATGGTCTGCTCTTCAAATTTTTCAGTTCTGAAGCCACTGTAATAGCTACGAACACGAGTGCCATCTTCCATACTGAAGCGCTCTGTGTAGTCATGGAAATAGTTCTTCAACTCTTCCTTGAACGCTCGCTGGCTGAGGGGGTACGAGACCTTTGCTTCCTCATTATAGGTCTTATACATCTCCCAAGCAGCCTTGAGGGACGTTCCGTCTTCACGCTTGAAGACAGGGTAGGAATCAACGATGTAGTTGTAGAAGTCATTGGAGGCCCCTAACATAGCAATCGGAATATAACCGTCGTAGTAAGCGGGATCTTCCAGATAGACCTCTTGACAGTGGTAAGCAATCGGGCCAAGCTCAAACGGGATGTGCTTCATGATGGTCTTGTACTCGTTCGGCTCGACCTTATCTCCTGTTGGGGAAACATCAATCAAACGTCGAATCAGACCGGATTTAGCGTCCGTAATACGAACCGGTTTGTTTGTGCCCATAAAGAGGAAAGCCTTAAAACGGTTGGCGTAAGTTGATTTGAACTTCTCGTTGACCGTCATTAGCTCGTGCGAAACAAGGCTGTTAAGTCTCGTATTATCCTCAATACGGGATAGGTCACCATCATGTTGAATGGCAACCAACGGGTTCGTCTTGAACGCCTCCAGCGCAAATGCATTGCTTGAAGAACCGAGAGCCTTAGCATCGAATACAGAGTAATAACCATCAAAGAGCTGCTGAATGATGTTGAGCACCGTGGACTTACCAGTACCAGCGGCGCCGTAAAGCACCATGAACTTTTGCAGCCTCTTGGAGTCACCGGACACGACCGAACCAATGGCCCATTCGATTTTGTGCCGCTCGGCAGGAGAGTACAGAACACTCATGAGCTTGTCATAAGAGTTCGCCTCACCCTGCTCAAGCGGATAATTCAGCATCTTGCTGGCATAGTCTTTTTTCCCCGTTTTGCTGTTTGAAAATATCAGTTTCTCGTCGAGCATATGGAACTGGTCCTTCATCTGCTTCTGGCAATATTTGTGCCATGTATCAATCATTCCGGTTTCCGCGTCCCACATATGCATGACTCGATAATTGTCATCAAAACGCTTACAGTTTTCCTCGGCGTATCGGTCCAGTTCGCGGTCGATCAGGTCAACCGCATCCTGTTCATCAGTCGACCACAATCCCCGTTCCTCAATCCAGATAGCGTAGAAATCGCCGCCTCTAATCATGAGGTCGCTGCTTTTCTTGATGATAAACTTGGGATAGATCTCGATGATACCACGCTTGCCACTGCGCGTTGCAATCACCAAGAAGTCTAACATTGATTACTCTCCTTCGCCGCGCTCCAACTTCTTTACTCGAACAGAGAGCTGATAGACCTGCTCCTCCAGCTTCCTGCGCTCAACCTCGGTTGCTGCGGCAAGGACCATCGCCCCTACCGCAAGCAACTTGAACATCTTCGTGCTGCGAGCCTGCCGCTGCATCTGCTTGCAGAAATTCTTAGACGGCATGACCGTCACGAAAATATCATGCGTGATCGTATTCATGTTAAACTCCCTTCTCTGATGATCTCGTTAAGATAGCAATTCATCTGATACCAGATTTCCATAGACCGCATATCAAACCGAGGGTTACGGATTGTGAACAGACCGCCCTTACCATCCGGTGCGTAGTCATGATCCATAAAACGGTCGAGAATCTCGTCGACCCGAACAGGATCAAACCGAACATCGCTCATGGAACCAAGGCCTAAACTGACAAGCATACTCCAGAACCACTGTCCGGTGCGGTTGCCAATATCAGGGTCTTCCATGATGTGTTCTTCACATCGAATGGCAAGGGCGATCATCATTTCAAGGATGCTGCAAGGCCGAATATCAAGGCAGTTGGCAATTACAGCATCACGATAGCCTTGCTCGCGACCGAACCGATACCTAAGCTCGATGCCATCCTCGGCCCGGTTGCCGTCCATCGGGATCGTGTATGCAAACTCCGTGTCGTGGAGCTTGTAGAACAGTCGCCGATAGGACTTATTAGAATATCGGTCGTCGACCACGAGCCGGTACATCCACTCGAAATATGGATCGTTAAGCTCGCTCTTGGTCAAGGTCAGACCTCCTCGTCATTATTCGGAGGAAAGTTTTTCTTCTTGAAGTCGCTGAAATCACGCAGATCCTTGAGAATCTCATAGTCACAGCGCTTTGCATCACTCCTTACGAACACCGAATCTTCTTCGTATTCGCCGAAGTGGTCCAGCCCATCGCCGATGATTTCCTCCACATCATCAACGATTTCACCGCACTCATCAGCCAAGACGCCATCAGCGAAGTAGGTCAGGCTAACTTTCGCATAGTCTTCAAGCTCTCCGAATTCATCAGGAGAGATGACATACGGAACTTCACCAGGCGTTCCCGAGGGCTTCTCGTCAATCGTTCTGGAGTAGTCCTTATAACCAGCCTCCTGCAAACGCTGAGTGTACTCGGTAATGCTACCCTTATCCATGTTCTTGGCAGCATTTACAAGCGAGACAGTTTTTTCTTCCGTTGTCGGTTTCTCACGCTTGGCGTATGCTGCTTTGACCGAGGCAATCTCTTCCTCGGCGAGTTTTGCGTACTTATCCTTCAGATAGTACCAGGCGCCTGCTGCGCCGATAGTAAGGCCTGCCACAAAGGCAAAGCCGGTAGATGCTTTACTCATCTTCGTCCTCCTCATCGTCTCGGATGCTCATGACGGTCATAGCCAGACCACCAAAGAGTAAAGCGCCACTCAACAGCAATCCGCCGGTGATGTGACGCTTACGCTTTGTGTCAAGAACATAGTCGAGCATGGAAATGAAATTCGCAATTCCCTCCATGTCAGTCACTCCTTGTAGCTGAGGACTGCTGCTCCGCCCACCAGGCAGAGGCCGGACATAGTCGCCAGGGTATAAGAGAGCAGGGAAAGCATGATCTTCTTCATAATTGTTCCTCCTTTTAATCATAGCTTGAGAAGTAATGGTTTCCGACCTGGAACATAGGAACTCCATAGTCGCTATAATGGCCCGCATTGAAGAACACGACATCGTAGTCAGTACGATTTTCCAGTTCTTCTTCAACGAGCTTTACCAGCTCGTCCATAACATAGCAGCGGGTGATACGGTCGCCGTACATACCTGCATACTGGTTTTTCTGCCAGATGACCTCAGAGATCGTGTCCGGGAAATGCGGATCATCTACACGATTGAGAACGCTGTCAATGACCAGTCGCTGGCCCTGCTCGCATTCTCCCTCGGCTTCCGCCATAGCGCAGAGAGCAAGAAGCTCGATCTCCTCCCTCGTAGCCAAAGGCTCTTGTTCGGGAGTGGGTGCAGGCTCTTCCTCCAGTAAAATATCAGTGGACGGAGCAGATGCCTCGACGATCAGAGAGAGAGGTTCCGTCTGAATCGTAGGCTGTTCCGGAACCGTTTTGGTCGTCGTTGCATTTATCACAAAGTTACAGGATATGAAAATCGCCCCGACGAAGATAAGAAGGCAGATAAGCAATTTTTTCATCGGCTTGTCCTCATGCGAGATAGTCGTTCTGGTGGTCGACGATCTTGGAAGTGATGTCACCGACAACATTGAAGTCCAGAATAAACGCGCGCTTGTACTCGTCCGAATCAGCATCATGGCGACGAATCTCGGTCATACCGAAATCAACAAAGTTGTCACCGTAAGGCTTCTTGTCGTCATAGATCCAACCGACAACAGCGCCGGCTTTGGTGCGCTTGAAACCGAGCATATCGTAAACTTCGTTCAGGAAGAGGTGACCCTGGGACTTGAGCATATCATTCGCCTGAGCCTGACGAGCACGCAGATAGAAGAGGTTCATTTCAGGGTCCTGCTTCCAATCGGAGTGGGTATCATCAAACACCTTTGCGTAAGGGCCGTAGTCAGAGCCATCCCAGTTCTCGTCTGCGACATTCACATTCTGCTTGACCTTCTTTTCCTTGCCCTTGTCGTCCGTGACGGTCTCTTCGATCTCCTGCGCCTTGATGTTGTAGCGCAGCTCCTTTTCAACCTGCTCGCCGAAACGCTCGATTACGCGGTCACGATAATCCTTGAAGGACTTATCGACAGCAGCGTAAGCAGCCGCCAGAGCGACATTGCGCTTCTTCATGATGTTGTGGCTTGCGAGAATGCTGGCGATAGAAGCTGCACCGAGCATGACCGCAGGGGCATACAGCTTTGCGAACTTCACGCCAGTCTGAACATAGGCGATAGCGAGATCTTTCTTGTGATCCTCTTCGGAGTAGGACTCACCGGCCTTGGTGACGCCATTTTCCTTGGCCTCACGAATATCAGCGAGAGAGTTCTTAGACTCCTCGACGATGGCACCTGCCTTGGTGGTAGCCTTGCAGGCCAGAACGGCACTTGCAACAGCACCGACGATACCGACACCGACAAGAATTTCGGGGCTCTTCTTCTGGAGCCCAAAGCCGACCTTGGAGAAGGTACGCTTTGCGGAAGTCATGATTTCATTAGCTTTCATGGTAATAAATCCTTTCTTAATTGTAGTTTTCAGCTCAGTTTTCGAGCTCTTTCATGTATTCGTAATACTCGGACTCAGTCGGGAACAGCATCCATGTTCCGTCGACGAAGCCTCTGTACCCGCTTGAGACAAAATATCCGTACATGACTGCACCTCTTTTTAGGTGATTTGGATTGCTCTGGGAAGCTGCAAGATGTAGCCGTCCCTCGTTCGGGCAACTCTGGCACTCTGAATATCAGTCCAGCCGTACTTATCAGCCATGTAATTCTGGCAAGTAAGTCCGGCGAGGTCATAGAGATCCAGTACGCTGGCCATGCCATAGTTGGCAATAGCGGATTCCAACTGGTCGAGGACGAGGTCTGCATCTCCACGGTTGTCGAAGATGATGTCATCAAATTCGAACCCGGCAACAGGTCTCGGCCGCTGATTGTAGTTCCTGCGGTCATCTCTGCGAGGATCGTCATAATACCGCTGATACGATACCTTTGATCCGGCGTTCTTCCGAGTGCCGATGCGGCCGGCTTCGCCAAAGAGAACAATGCTGACAACATCGGCGATGGCGTTCTTCAAACCGGGGATAACGACATCTGTGATGATGAAGGTTTTAACATCGCCAACTTCATCAGGCATGAATATTCCGGCAAATTTCTTGACCTCGCTCTGCTTGCGGGTCTTTGCTGTGCCGTTGACAACTTTCTCCACCCGTTTGGAGGGAGGACTTGTGTTTTCTCTCGCGCTATGCGAGTTATCAGGATATTCAGGCATTAGTGCACCTCCAAAATTTGATAAAAAGAAAAAAGGGAAAGCGCCCTGTTAATGGCACTCTCCCTTGTAGAACTCCGCAATTTACTTTTCTTAGTTTTCCTCGGAATCCTCGTCTGCCGAGTCGATTTCGGCCTTGTCGGTCTTAGCGGCTTCCGCCAGCTTCTTCGCAGCGACCTTCTCTTCGATGATCACCCGCAGCTTCTTCGCCCCGCCAATCACAGCGTAAGCAATGAAACCTCCGATGACACCGGCGAGCAGGGCACCAGCATTAGAGCTGTCCTGAGTCTCGTCGACTTCCGTAGCTTCGATTTCCTCGATCTCGTTCATTCTCTTGTCTTCCATAGTAAAATTCTCCTTTTCAAAAGTAATTTTTGTTGTTTGGTTCTCCATAATAGGAGATGCAAAATCTGCGCTTACCAAAGGTAAATAGGCGGGTGGTTGTGACCGACGACAAGGCAAGGTGTTCCATCATCAGCCAACTGTGTGCTGAAATCGAGGTCTATGTAGCCTTTTCCGTTGTCGATGTCCCACCCGAGATGCTCTCCGACCTCAGCCTCGCTCAGACCGATCTCATCGTAGAAATCATTCAGCGAAACACGCATCTCGTCGCGCATTCGTTTGTTCAGTTCATTCATAGCACGCATCAGGCGGTCGCGATCGGACTTGAAATATCGGTTTGTAAGGGGGTCGAAGCAGAGAATATCACCACCTCCGGTAATGATGACCTCGCGTTCGCCAAGAGGGTGCTTCGTAAGCGTCTCCTTGGCAACTGCATCACGGATCGCCTGCTCTTTTTTCTCGCCGACTACCTCAACAGCCTTCTCTTTGTACTCCTTGAGAGCCGTTTCGGAGATGGAATAAGCCGTTGCAAGAGCAGTGTTGCGGCGAAGATTTGCAGAGCTGGCGCCTACAAGGCAGGCTGTGGACAGCACGCCTGTAACAGCAGCCGGAACATAGCACTTCCATGTTGTGGCAACGATCTCCTTGTTGCTCAGACGCCGGTTTTCCTTGATTTCTCTGGCGTCGATGAGCTGCAAAGCCTTGGGCGTTGCTCGAACGGCGGATACAGTGGTGGCGATCATCCCGGCAATTCCGATGCCGGTGAGGATCTCAGGGCTGTGCTTTTTCATTGACTTCTGGGCGCTTTTCAACGCCTCGATGATGGTTTGTTTTGTCATTTGAGTTCTCCTCTCTAAATAGTGTCAAGCATTCATCGGCGAAATCAGCGGCAATCGAAAATATCAGTCCTTCATCCGTACCATCGGCGATAGATGAGAAAATCACCATTTTCATGGTGAACTCCTCGATCACATCTTCCGGATCATCGAATGG
Source organism: Clostridiales bacterium (assembly GCA_019417795.1). The sequence goes on from DXUR01000002.1 coordinate 54,927, forward strand.
ATGGTCTAAAATTGCCTCGATCATCTCACATGCCGCCCATCTCGAAAAGCAAGACTCTTCAAAGTGATGGCGTGGCCAAAAAATCTCGGGCTCGTCCGATTCTCTGAGATAGTCGAGAAGTGCTTGCACGGCCATATCATTTGTCATGAGTTCACCTCGAAAAAAGAGGAAGAGCCCTGTTTAGGACTCTTCCTCTTCGTTTCTGGCAGCAAGTGCTTCGTTGACCTTCTCCTCGATAATTGCTTCCTGCTCCTTGTTGTCGGCCCAGCCGGATAACAATGTTCCGATCCCGCCAAGGACGACTCCCGCAAGGGACAGCAGCTTAAAGATATTTCTCTGGTTCATAAAGCATGACCTCCTTTCCATAATAGGCGATGTAGTTTTTGCGGGAAATCAATAATCCCACGCAGATTCTGGTTGAGGGCCGAACTCAGCATCGACGACATAACACGGAATCTCTCCGTTCAGTCCATCATCAACCATAGCCTTCGAGTTATCGAAGTCAATCCAGTACATGCTATCAGACAGCAACCAGCCAACAACATCTCCGCCTTCGACATGGCTTATTCCAAGGAAGTCGTAGAAATCGTTCAGAGTTACGAACGCGCCGAGAACCATATTCCTGTTGATGTGATATTCTGCTTGCAGGACTTGGCTTATGGTTGCCTGAAAATATCTTTTGGAGAAGCTGTCGTAGAAGAGCCGCTGCTCCTCGTTGGCATCTTCAAACTCCAAAGATGAATTGGAGAAGCCTCCAGTAGCCGTAATAGGCGGCATACTGCTTTTCTCTGCGGCGATGGACTCCATGATCTTCTTGTGAGCATCTTCGCCATACAGTTCCTTCAATTTATGCTTATAGTCAGAATAGGATCGGTTTACGAGCGCATAGGCACTGGCAAGAGACGCCTGCTGCTTCTTATTGAGGGTATTCGCCCCAAAGATGCAGATGATCGTAGCAACGCCAGTGGCCGCAGCCGGTATGTAGCATTTCCAGCATGATTTGACGGCTTCGAGCTTTGTTGCAGCATAAGGGTCGCCATCGTGATTTCTCCTGCTGTCCGCCTTGATAAGACTATCCGCTTTCGGGGTTGCCTTGACAGCCAGAACCGCGGTTGCTACAACGCCAGCGGCTCCGATGCATGTCAGAATGGTGGGAGACGCTTTCTTCAAGCTCCTCCCGATCTTAAGGTCGAGTTTCATCGGTATCCTCCTTTAGACTCTTAAATCCTCATAACTTTGGAAAATTCATGGGTGTAACCATTGTTGCATCGAACGATCTTCGTTTTCTTAAGTTCATCGTTGCTGACAAAACCGTAATGTTCATCCGTGTAATAGCATTTAACACCGCATAAGTCATAATAATCGGCCAGAGAAACACTCCCGTAGTTCTCGATAATCTTTATCATTTCTTCCAGAACTTTTTCTGCCTCAGCGCGATTTTGAAAGACACATCGATCTACCCGTCGTTGCCTCTTATCATAGTAGTCCATATAGGTAACCTTTGGGCGTTCCATGGTCCGTAGTTCGTTTAGAACTTTGTGATATGCTCTGACTTCACCTCCAATAAAGCCGATACAAGCACAAAGCCCACACATAATAAGATTTTTGCCTTTCATCTGAATTCTCCTTTCATTTCATTGCATTTAAGAGATCTAAAATATCAGCAGCGACCGAACTGGCAGTTTGAAAGATCTCGTGCATCTCTTGGTTCTCTCCTGAGTGATTTGAATAGCGAGCCATCTTCATGGCGAACTCGTTTGTGAATCTGATAAATTCGTCGACCGATCCATCGGAGCGATGATGGAGCCGCTTGCGAATGTAGCTCTCAAGCTCTCTGATCGCCCACTGCTTTGTGCTTGCCTCCTTGAACTCTTTTTTCCACTTCCAGAGAAGCGGAGGCGACCATGCATCCATGGTGTACATGTCGCACAAGATCAGTTCAAATTGCTCGATGTTCATGCTTTCTCCTTTCGCCCAAAATAAAAAGTAAAGAAGCAGTATCGGACTCGAACCGATCACCTCTTCACTGGTTTTGTGAAGCGCTCTACCACTGAGCTAACTGTTTCTCCATAATATGAGTTGCAAAATCTGCGAAAAAAGAAAAGAGCCGCATAAAAACGGCTCAATTTCTCAGATTCCAATAGTCTTCAATAGTTTGTTAAGTTCTTCTTTCGTAAGGTCCGCATCCAAATCCAGATGGACATGAGTCTTATCGTCAATGACTGTCGTCCGGAACTCATTGAGCTGAATATCTACTTCACAGCCCAATTTTGTCCGAAGTACCTTCTTTACGATCCTCGATACAAGTCCTGTCATGAATTTCGATTGAATTTTCATCTCATCCATACTCCTAACCCCTTTCATAGGTATTGGTATCCATAATAGGGGCTGCTGGATTGGCGCTAAATATCACGGCGGTCGAAGACCGTTTCCCAACGCTGCTTTTGCAAAGGCTTCATTTTCAGCGCCCACATGATTTGCCGAATCGTTACGGTGGGCCAGAGTCCGTCCGTACAAGTTCCGGCCCGTTCATCAAAGAATTCCTTGAATTTCGGGTGAACATAGAGGGCATCGGTCAGCCATGCATCCACCTCTGTCCAGAATGTGGACTTGGTTTCGGCATCATAACGCTGTTGGATCACGGCAAGGCCTTTATCTCCGATTTCAAACAGTGTGCAGCTATCGTAGACCGGATGGTCGCAAATATAACGCTTTCCGTACATCGACAGATAAATTGTAGGCTTTTCATAGTGGTATCGCATCTTTATCTCCAAAACAAAAAGAAGAAAGCCCCTGTTACAGGACTTTCCTCCGTTGATAATGCTTTAGTCGTCAAACATTTTGCATGACGCTTTGCAGTAAGGGTAGGGACCACCGCAAGCTTTACAACCTGCGGGCGGCATGTCGTCCCTGAAGATCAGATACTCGTCGCCTCTTTCATCGAGTCCGAGTTCCATTTCGTCTGCTCTCTCGTACTCATAATCCAATTCCTCAATTTCCCATCCACAGGACGGGCAGGCATAAATATCGCATCCACCTTCAGGATCTTCTCTCCGATCCATCACCGCTCCGCATTTGTTGCAGATGGCGTATCCCTTATTCAGGTAGTCCATCAATTCACTACCTGCCGGTTTAATAACCTTTCTACCTTTTCTGCGCACTTTCATTACCTCCTGTTAATCTGGAAGTAGCTGCTATTATACAGTACCCCCGGTATTAAGTCGAGAGATATAAAGAGCTCTTCGGTATCTCCTTTCCATAAAGCGCCCTGCAAAATCTACGAAAAAAGCGAAGAGAGTGTGTTTTTCACACGACTCTCAACGCCTGTTGGCTCAACTCTTTCGAGTAGGCTTGAAGCGATTGAACAGATTCTTGAATGTCTGGGATGTAAATGTCCCCGTTTCCTCGAATCTCAGTCCTCTACGCATCCAAACGCCGTAGAACATCAGCGGTAATACCAGTTCCGCCGCAGCAATGCCGATCTTCGCGTACCGATCGAGTGCATTCTCGTCAAGCTGAAACGCTTTCAGTGTTGCGTCTTCGTCATGGGCTGCTTTGTCCATGGCCCGACGCTTCGACTTTTCCTCGATTTCAGTTTCTGTTTTGATCTCTTCGATACGGAGCTTGTGCAGTGCTGCAAGGTTCTTGATGACCTCCGATTTCTCGTCTGTGTCAGATGCCGAGTTGAGATTGTTTATCTCGGTTTCGATTGCATCATCCAGCAATTTTTTGATTTCTGCCATATTGCATTTCTCCTTTCAATAAGTTGGCTCCATAATAGGGGGTGTTATTCGTGCGGGAGGAAATTTTTGTTGAGAACATCGAATGTTACGGTTTTCATGCCGGAAATGGTTCGGACATCCGTGTATAGTTCGAGAAACAGAAAGGGTTCGCTTGTTGGGTCAGAGCGGTCGATCCGAAGTTCGCCGACCGGGATGCGCCTTCGCCGAAATATAAGCGTTCCGACTACAAGCCCGATAATAATGCCAACAGCAATGCCAATGATGAGTTCCATGTCATACCTCCAAAATGATTTTTCAGTTTTTTACCCCGGGCAATTTTCCAGATACCAATTTAGCATCTGATCCGGTTACCCGCGTGCCGGAAAATATAAAAAGAAAGAGCCGCTTAAAACGGCTCAATCCTTTCCATAAAGGTGTTTGCTTAATCTGCGGAACTGTCCTCATAGATCGTCCGCTTCCGCAGCGAAGACCATGGAATGTATCTTTCCTCTCGACAGACAGGGCACCAAAATCGACTGGTCTTTCCACCGACATCAACCAACTCGTCACTGTCAGCTTCCAGCTTGCTTCCACAGTTCGGGCAGTTGAAACGGTAGCACTGCCTGACCGCCACATTCACAATCCGCATCTCAATCACGCTCCTTACTCAGCAGCCAGAAGAACCGGCGATACAAAGTGTAGTAGACCTCGCGGCAGCATGGAATGGCATACTGCATTTTCAAGGCATTGTAGGACAGCCCCTCTGTGACTCCTCGCAAAATATAAGGATAGAGGTCGCCGTCCGTACCAATGGCGGCTTGCTCGACAAGTTCCATCCGTTTGGCAAAGGACACACGAGATTCTGCGCACCTGGCAGTCGGATCGCTCCGGACTTGGCCGCTCTTGACGAAAATATCAAGGTCGTTCGGACGGCTGCTCAGGCCAAGCAGAGCATTATAGGCTTTCTTCCAGATCGGATACTGAAGGCAGAAATGCTTCAGCTCGTAATACCGGTGCTTGCCGATCCAATATGGATTTTTCTCAGACAGCTCCGGACGGATTTCCGTTGCCATTATTGTCGTTCTCCTTTCCACAAGAATCCTGTCTCCTCGTAGAGACGCTTTGGGGAGATGTAAAAGTTGATACGGCCGTAGCGTGAATCCATCTCCTCGATGGTGGTAACTAATTTTCCGCTGCGAGTGGCTTTGCCAATCGGGAGCCACCCTGAGACGATGCCGGCACGAACCCATGAAGCATCTTTGCCATACACACGGGCCGCAACAGCCACGGGGACAGACCCCTGAGGGAACTCTTGCTCATTCATTGGCGTTTACCTCCTTTCAACGGCTATTCTAAATTAGCAACTGCGCTTTGTTAAAACAACCTCGGTGGTCCAGTCTTGAGCTTGCCATCGGACCATCGTCATTTCGCAGGGATAGTCCTCAAAGCCGATGGTTTCGCAGGTGATGAAGCCCTCCAAAACACCAATGATAACTTCAGCCTCGTACTGTTTGTACGGAAATATCAGTTCGGGAAGCTCTCTATGTACAGAACCGCAGCGAGTGCATTGAAGCCGTCGCATTGGGATCTTCCAGGTCTTTCTTCCTTTCGTCCTAACAACCCGAGCAACACGGTCATAGTATTTCAAATCGCCGCCGCATTTGGGGCAGGTTGATACATCATTTGTAATCATATACATCGCTCCATCAAAAAATAAAGTGTAGGAATATCTTGACAACTCCTACACCATAATATATGATTACAAAGGACAAATCAACCACGGAGGTGTAATTCATGCTTGTGAAATGCCCTGAATGCGAATTGCAGGTAAGCGACAAGGCTCCGGCTTGCCCTCATTGCGGCTATCCCATGAAGCCGTCTGTAAAGCGAAAACCGAGAGCCAAAAACAATAAACGAAGACGCCTCCCGAATGGGTTTGGCCAAATCAGCGAAATAAAAAACCGCAACCTTCGGAATCCCTTTCGGGCGATGGTTACGGTGGGAAAGACTCAGGACGGTAAGCCCATTTGCAAACCGCTCAAGCCTGACTCGTATTTCGCGACTTATAACGACGCTTATGCAGCGCTTGTAGAATACAACAAGAATCCTTACGACCTCGGCGCTGCCATTACTGTTAAAGAACTCTACGACAAATGGTCGGAAGAGTATTTCAAGACCCTCAAATCGGATGGCAGCTCACGCGCCGTTACTTCAGCTTGGAAGTATTGCTCTGCTGTCTACGATATGCGAGTGATGGATGTCCGCGCCCGCCATGTGAAAGGCTGCATGGACGAGGGTGTTGCCACTGTCAGAGGGAAAGAGCAGCACGCCAGCGCATCCATGAAGAACAAAATAAAATCCCTGTTCAACCTGATGCTCGACTATGCTTTGGAGTATGAGATTGTCGACAGGAATTACTCGCGCACCTTCAAGCTGACCGACGAAACGATAAAAGAGATCCAGAAGGTCAAGAAAGAGCACATACCTTTTACGGACGAAGAAATATCAAAGCTCTGGGAGCATGTCGACGATAAGAATTTCGTTGATGTAATGCTCATTCAGTGTTATTCTGGATGGCGTCCACAGGAGCTCGGCCTGATCGAGCTTGCCAATGTCGACCTTGAGAATGGCACTTTCAAAGGCGGTATCAAGACCGAAGCTGGTGAAGACCGTGTCGTACCTATCCACTCAAAAATTCGTTACCTCGTGGAGCGACATTACAATAAAGCCAAAGAATTCGGCAGCCTGTATCTCTTCAACTGCAAAGACAAGCGCAGCGGCAAGACTGTGATGATGAGCTATCAACGCTATAAGGCCGGCTTCGAGATGATCCGTGACGAGCTCAATCTTAACCCGGAGCATCGTCCTCACGACGGAAGAAAGCACTTTGTCACGGCCGCAAAGAAAGCCGGTATTGACGAATATGCAATCAAATACATGGTCGGTCACAAGATATCCGACATCACCGAAAAGGTCTATACCCAGCGAGAATTCGACTGGCTGAAGGAAGAAATCGAAAAAATAAAATAGGGTGTATTCTGTGTAGGAATGTCGATGTAGAAATAATATAGGAATAATATATGACTTACCTACATTTCTACCCTTTTAACCACATCTTACTACTGCTCAAACCATTGAAATAACGGCACTTAACGGTGAGCAATCTGAAAAGATGTTTCTATAACA
>DXUR01000020.1 GCA_019417795.1 Clostridiales bacterium
GCGGCTCTATGATGAACGTGCGAAGCTCAAAAAGGAAGCTCGGATGATCGACACCATGAAGGCAAATGTAGATATTTTCCTCAAGCCGAGTGTAGTCCAAGAGCCTGAGCAAATTCGAGATAATCAGAGAGAATAACAAAAAGGCTGTGCTGGTTTTTGACCGGCACAGTCTTTCCCTTTAGCTGTATATCATCCAAATCGAAAATGATGAACGTCTCGTGCAAATCGGTCGTATTCACCCAAAGTTTACGAAACTCTATTGAATAGCAGACCTTCTTGTGCTATAATATAAGTTAGGTTTATTTTACATACTTTGCTGAGGTGAAAGTCATGAAAGCAAGCTACAAAAAGTTGTGGAAACTGCTCGTCGATAAGGAAATGAGCAAGGGTGATCTTCATAAGGCGTCCGGTCTTTCTTCAAGCACAATGACCAAGCTCAGAAAAGGTGAAGACGTGTCAATGGAAGCTCTGAGAAAAATCTGCATTTGCCTTGACTGCAATATCGGTGACATTGTGGAGTTTGTCCCTGACAACACAACACAGTCCTAAATATGGGACAGGCAATATGGTACAGTATGCTATTAGGAATGGAGCAAATTGAATGGATCAGACGCACCCTTATAACGGCAGCTTAACTGCTGAACAGTTTCTCTTCTACGAGATAAGAATTGCTGCAAAATACTATGTTTCTGGCTTGAAAATTGATGAGGCAATCGAGCGGATTAAGAAGGATAACCTCTTTCAATATCCAACAGAGAGACAAGTTTCCCGTTTGGCAAGAGCTTGTTATAAGCGGCTGGACGCGCTCGGCAACGATCAGCTTGTTCACGAGCTTGCCTCTGCACAAAATGAGATTGCAAAGCAGATCAATCTATACGCGGTGATGAGGTATAATCGTTTGGTCTGGGAGTTTATGATTCAGGTGATAGGCGAAAAATACCGCAATCAGGACATGAACTTCTCAAGGAAAGACATGAATGCGTTTTTTTCCAGATTGCAAGCACAGGATGATTCTGTTGCCGCTTGGAGTGATGCGACAATCACCAAAATCAAAAGCGTTCTCGTTCGGATGCTGATAGAGACAGGGTATCTGGACGGGCTGAAAGACACCACGCTGAATCCCGTTTTTCTCTGTGAAGAACTTGAACGAGGTATCGAAGCAAACAACGATTATGATGCACTTCCGGCATTTAATTACTTTAGATAGGCGGGCGGACACGACCATGATAAAACAGGAATTAGACAGGATCAAAGAGCGTATCTCGAATAAGGATTTCCTTGAAAACAAAGGACTGAGCAACGAAGTTGGTATCCATGTTTTCTGCTACAAAGCGGAGGATGAGTTGATCGTTCAGGATTATATTCGCAGATTAAAAAGTGAGGTGAACACGCCATATCGGATCATTGAGTGCGACCTTTATGAAGTGTTTCTCTCCCTTTTGGAGGACAAGCGCATTCTGAAATCAGTTGCAGGGTTAGAAGAAAAACGAGGCAAAAAGTATCTTCTGGATCAGTTGCAGAAGATCGCCACACCGGAAGCTCTCCTTGCCAAGATGGACTATTCACCCCATATCAAAGGGCAGGATGTTCTCTTCATGACAGGAATTGGAAAAATTCATCCGTTTATGCGTTCCCATAAGATGCTTGATAGTATGCAGCATCTCTTTGAAGACATCCCTATTGTGATGTTCTATCCCGGAACCTTCAATGGACAGACGCTCAATCTATTCGACGAGTTCAAAGAAGGCAATTATTATCGGGCATTCAATCTGCTATAATGGAGGTAGCAACGTGAAAATACAGAATATGTTCCAGAAGGACATTGAAAGAGACATCAACGGCGTTATCAAGGTTATGCAGGATGATGACCGGAGTTTGGAACAGGAACTCAGCGAATACATAATTACCAAGGAGCTTCGCCGTCACTTCCGCACATTCTTTGACAACTACACAAAGGCTATCGACCAGCCGACTGATAAAATCGGCGTGTGGATTTCCGGCTTCTTTGGAAGTGGTAAATCTCATTTCCTGAAAATCCTCTCTTACCTGCTTTCCAATCAGGAAGTCTGCGGTAAAAGAGCGATTGACTACTTTGCAGACAAATTTGATGACCCGATGATGTATGCTCAGGCGGTTAAAAGTGTGTCCGTGCCTACGCAGTCTATCCTTTTCAACATTGACATCGAAGGTCCTCTCACGAAGGATAAGACCGCAGTGCTGCGCGTCTTTGCAAAGATGTTCTACAATCACTGCGGGTTTTACGGCGATGATCTGAAAATTGCCAAGCTGGAACGCTTCATTGAAAAGCAAGGCAAGACGCAGCAGTTCCGCGAAGCCTTTGAGAAGGTCAATGGTGCGCCTTGGACGGAGACCCGCGATTCCTTTGCGTTCTTTGAGGATGACATTGTTTCTGTTCTGCAATCTACGCTCGGCATGAGCGAACAGGCGGCGCGGAACTGGTTCAATGGTGAGGAAACGAATGAACTGAGCATCGCCCAGCTCGTAGCTGACATTCAGGAATATGTAGACGGCAAGGGCAAGGATTTCCGACTGCTGTTTATGGTGGATGAAGTCGGTCAGTACATCGGTGACGATGGTGACTTGATGATCAATCTGCAATCTCTTGTAGAAGAGATTGGCATTCGCTGCCACGGCAAGGTTTGGGTCATGGTGACAAGTCAGGAGGCGATTGACTCCGTTGTCCATATCACCGGTAATGACTTCTCCAAAATTCAGGGACGCTTCAATACGCGCCTCAGCCTTTCCTCGTCCTCCGTTGATGAAGTCATCAAAAAGCGTGTTCTGGCGAAAACAAATGCGGCAGATCAGCTTCTTCGCATGGTCTATGACAAGGAACACGCCGTACTCAAAAACCTCTATACCTTCAACAATCCCGTTCTTGACATCAAGGGCTTTACCGATGGTGCGGAGTTTTCTGCAACTTTCCCCTTTGTGCCGTATCAGTTCATCGTGATCCAGAAAGTGCTTGCCGAGATTCGCAAGCACGGAAATTCCGGTAAGCATCTGTCCGGCGGTGAGCGTTCCATGCTCTCCGGCTTCCAAGAAGCAGCACAGGATGTGAAGGATAAGGATGAAAACGCTCTGGTTCCGTTCCATCTGTTTTACAATACAGTTCACACATTCCTCGAAAGCCCCATCCGACGGGTTATCGACCGCTGCCAGACTGCGGCAGACAATCACGATGGACTTGAGCAGCAGGATGTCAGTGTTCTGAAGCTCCTGTATCTTGTGCGCTATATTGAGGACATCAAGGCAAACATCGACAATATTTCCATTCTCATGATCGATGACATCCGCACAGATAAGATTGCGCTGCGGGCGTCGGTTTCCGCCTCACTGGAAAGGCTTCTCTCGCAGAACTACATTTCTCGCAACGGCGATACCTATGCCTTCCTGACGGACGAGGAACAGGATATTGCCATTGACATCAAGAATACACCGGTTGACAGTGCGCAGGTTATCACCAGCATTGCACAGACGGTTTACGGAGAAATATATCCCTCCAAGAAATTCAAGCATGACAAGTATGACTTCGCCTATGACCAATACATTGACGAGACCCTGAATGGCTCTGCTTGCGGAGGAATGCGGCTTCGCATTGTGACCGTTGCAAGCGACTACTACGGTGCGCCGAACGAACGGCTCATTATGGATTCTCAGGTCAACAATGAAGCAATCATTGTACTGTCCAATGAGACGCCGTATTTTGATGAGCTGGAACAGGCGATGAAGATCCGCAAATATGTCAAACAGCGGAATGTATCTCAGCTTCCTGAAAGCATTCAGGACATCATCCGCAAGCGGCAGCAGCAAGCGCGTATTCTGGAAGAAAGAGCGCGTAGCTATATTGAAAAAGCTATCGTCGGTGCAAAGGTCATTGTCCACGGCGAAGTCATGGATATCAAGACTGGCAACGCGAAAGACAAGCTGGACGCCGCGATGAATGGTCTGGTTGAGAGCGTCTATTCCAAGCTCAACATGGTCAACCGTTTCGTAGAGAGCGACGCAGACATTCTTTCCATCCTGAATGGAGCGGATGACGGGCAGATTGCCTTCAACGGTCAGGGTGCAAACAACGAGGATGCGCTGAACGAGATCAGCCAGTGGCTTGAGCTTCAAAATCAAAAGATGCTCAGCACATCAATGGGCGATGTGCAGCGCCGGTATCAGGCGATTCCCTACGGCTGGCGTGAAATTGATATTGCTGCGCTGATTGCTCGTTTGATCTCTCAGCAGAAAATCTCCATCAAATACGGCGGTGCTTTGGTTGGCAAGGACGAGCGCAGACTGGTTGATTATCTGCGCAAAAAATCCGAGATCGACAAGGCAGTCGTTACCCGCAGAATTGCCCCGTCCGAAGACCTTATGCGCAAAAGCATTGCCTTCCTCCGGGACTATCTTGGCGCGATGGATATTCCTTCTGATGAGGATGGGCTGATCCGCTTCGTGCTGGGCACCTTTACCCAAAAGCAGGAGCATTATCAGGAGCTTCTTGATAAAGCCTATTCTGAGTTCCGTTACCCGGAAAAGGAAGTTGTCACAAAAGCCCGCGACCTTATGAATGATGTTCTGAGTCAGCGTAGGGACAATGTTGCGCTGCTCACACGCATGGTGCAGCGTCAGGAAGACCTTCTGGACTGCTCTGAGGACATGGAGGGTGTGGAGTTCTTCTTCAAGTCGCAGCGGAGTGTGTATGATGAGGCACGGCGTCAGATGGAGCGCGTGAACAAGGAACGTGACTACTTTGCTTCTGATGCGGATACATTGGAGATCTTCCATACTATTGCGACCATCCTTGCACAGCCGAAGCCCTATGACCGCATTGGTGAGCTGCCGGAGCTGATTCAAAAGGTCAAAACGGCATACTCCGGTCTGCTGGATTTGAAGAAGGATGAGGTTGCCGAGAATATCCGTCAGTGTATGCAGGACGTTCATCAGCTTGCAACTGAGGCACGGGATGCAGGAGTTCTGCTGCATCAGGCAGACGATTACTTTGTCGGCAAGCGCGAGGCAGCAAAGAACGCTTCCTCTCTCACCGAGCTGGACGCAATGATCACCCAGCTTCTTACCTACAAGGACAATATCTGCCGCCGCATGGAGGTTATGTCTGCGTCTCATCAGGAGCGCACTACCCCGGTCGGTACAGGTACGGCACAGCCCGCTCCGAAGATGCCGAAGATTACGACACTTCGCCGGTATGACCTCTGTTCTGTCAAGCGTCTGCAATCCAAGGAGGATATTGACCGGTACGTCGATGGAATCCGCGAGAAGCTGCTAAAAACGTTGGAAAGCTGCGACGGCGTTCAGATCAACTAAAGGAGAATTACGAGCATGAATAAAGGTGCAATACAGCGATTTGCAATCTGGGCGCGGAACGAGCTGATCGCTCAGGTGTCGCAGAGAGCTTATCAGTATGGAATCACGAAGGAAGGCTGCGGCGAGGCAAACGCCGTGACGGTGGGCGGACGCGCATTGACCGGCGATGAGCAGAAACAGCGCAAGGAGCTTGTCGATCAGATCCGCTCAAAGGGCTACACACAGGTCATGGAAGAGGTTGCCTACACTTGGTTCAACCGTTTTATTGCCCTGCGCTTTATGGAGGTCAACAACTATCTGCCTTCCCATATTCGCGTCTTTTCCGACAGCACCGGCGCGTTCAAGCCGGAGATTCTGAGTGATGTCCTGCACCTTGACCTTCCGGGACTGAACCGGGAGAAAGTTGCGGAGTATATCGAGAGCAATGACACCGAAGGTCTCTATCGCTATCTGCTTTTGACGCAGTGCAACGCCCTGAACGCCCCTCTTCCCCGTATGTTTGAGAAAATGGGCGGCTATACCGAGCTTTTGCTGCCGAACAACATTTTGAAGCAGGACAGCGTTCTCGGTCACATGGTCGCGGATATTCCCGAAGCGGACTGGACGGATCAGGTGCAGATCATCGGCTGGCTGTATCAGTATTACAACTCCGAACTCAAGGATGATACCTTTGCGCTGCTCAAGAAGAATGTGAAAATCACCAAAGAGCGCATCCCTTCCGCAACACAGCTCTTCACTCCGGACTGGATCGTCCGCTACATGGTTGAAAACAGCCTTGGCAGAATCTATGTAGACAAGCGCAAAAACGAGGGCATCTATGCGGACGGTCGCGGCTTGGATGAAATGACTTGGCACGAAGCGGAATCCGAACGCATTGCAACGGAAAAGCTGATTGCCGACAAAATGGGCTGGAAGTATTATCTGCCCGAAGCGGAACAGACGCAGGAAGTACGCAAGCAGCTTGACGAGATTCAGAACGAGTACGCCACGCTGGATGTCAAAGACATCAAGGTCATTGACCCCTGCATGGGCAGCGGTCATATCCTTGTCTATGCCTTTGATGTGCTGATGCAGATTTATGAGGCAACCGGATATAGTCAGCGCGACGCGGCGCAGAGCATTTTGGAAAATAACCTTTACGGTCTGGACATTGACGACCGTGCGGCGCAGCTTGCCTATTTTGCAGTCATGATGAAGGCACGGCAGTACGACCGCCGCATCTTCTCCCGTGGTATTCAGCCTCATGTGTATGCTATCGTTGAAAGCAACGGACTGGACAGCAGCTCCGTCGAATACTTCACCAACAACGATCCGAATCTCCAAAAGGACTTCGGAACGCTGATGGACGAGCTGCGGGATGCAAAGGAATATGGCTCTATCCTCAATATCTCTCAGGTGGACTTTGCTTCCCTCTATGCCAGAGTCGAGGAAGTGCAGGCTGACATCAGTATGTTCCGCGAGATCGTGCTGAACAGCATCCTGCCGTTGATTCAAGTAGCGGAGGTTATGGCGCAAAGGTATGATGTTGTAGTCACGAATCCGCCTTACATGGGAAGCAGTGGCATGGGAAATAAACTAAGCTCGTATGTAAAAAAGCATTTTCCAAATACCAAGTCAGACATGAGTACAGTCTTTATGGAGCAAGCGAACCGCTTGTCATGTGCTAACGGCTACACTGCGATGATTAACATTCCTGTATGGATGTTCCTAAGTTCCTACGCTAATATGAGAGGTGCGCTTCTTCACAATAGTTCCATTAACACGATGCTTCACTTAGGAAGGGGCGTTTTTGGTGCTGACTTTGGTACAACAGCTTTTGTGATTCGTTCTTCTCCTTTAAGTGGATATAAAGCGGTGTACCGAAGATTGTTCGATAGCCCAAGTGCTGTTGATAATGAAACGGAAAAGCAACTACGATTCTTTTCGGCGGAGAATAGCTTTTGCATTTCACAAGACAACTTTTTGAAAGTCGAAGATTCCCCGATAGTGTACTGGCTGAGCGACAAGATGCTTTCATTACTTTCAAGCAAGGATGCAATCAGCCTACATCACGATGTCGGTAGCGGACTATCTACTGCTGACAATGAGAGGTTCTTGCGCTTTCATTGGGAGGTCGCAGCAAATAGAATTGGGGAATCAAAGGATTCTCCGCGAAAATGGTTCCATTTCCAAAAAGGCGGCGAATTTAGGCGTTGGTATGGGAACCTTGAATACGTCGTTAACTGGGAAAATGATGGCTCAGAAATTAAATACTGGGTAACACATAATCCGAAGGATCCGGGAACAACGAGTTGGTCAAGGCGTATATTCAATGTTCCTCTTTATTTTCAGCATGGAATAACTTGGGCAGTAATTGGGATAGGGAAGATTTCCTTTCGGGAGACAACCGCTAACTCAATGATCTCAAATGCTGCTGGCGGCATATTCTCTTTCGAGTGTGAAGATGACTTTCTCAATCTTCTAGGTGGACTAAATACAAAATTGTGGGGAAACATTTTTCAGGTTATCAGCCCAACTGTAAATTATAGTGCGGGCATTATCCAAAAAGCTCCTGTGCCAAAGGCAGATTGCGCCGGTATAGTGCGTGATTGTATCGCAATTTCGAGAAACGATTGGGACACCTTTGAAGTCTCGTGGGGTTTTAAGAGGAATCCTTTACTTATTGGAAATAGCCTTTTTGCTGCCTACACAGCATGGAAACAGGAATGCGAAGACCGCTTCCAGCAGCTCAAAAAGAACGAAGAAGAAATCAATCGCATTTTCATTGACATTTACGGCTTGCAAGATGAATTGACGCCGGACGTGGCGGACAGGGATGTGACCGTGCATCGGGTGTTCGATAGCAAGGACGAAGTGCCGGAGTCCATGAAGGGCAGCAATTACGTCCGCACCATGCGCGACGAGATCGTCTCCCTCATTTCCTATGCCGTGGGATGTATGTTCGGACGGTATTCACTGGACAAGCCCGGTCTGGTTTTTGCTGGGTACAGCAAAATCGAGCAGACCACCAAGACGCTTGACGGCGATGATCCTGAGCTTGAGAAGTTCGCAAAGCAGAACGCGGACGGTTCTGTCTCCTATGGCTCCTATTATCACGAGGTCAATCAGGCTAACTACAAGTCTTTCCCGATTGACACGGACAATATCATCCCCATCTGCGATGATGACTACTTCGACGATGACATCACCGGACGGTTTGTGAAGTGGGTGGAAACTGTCTACGGCAAGGAAACGCTGGAAGAAAACCTCAAGTTCATCGCAGATGCGCTCGGCGGCAAGGGTATGCCCCGCGAAGTTATCCGCAGCTACTTCCTGAATGACTTCTATGCCGACCATCTGAAAACCTATCAGAAGCGTCCGATCTACTGGCTCTTCGACAGCGGCAAGAAGAACGGCTTCAAGGCGCTGGTCTATATGCACCGCTACCAGAGTGACCTTCTTGCCCGGATGCGTACCGACTATGTTCACGAGCAGCAGGAGCGCTACCGCACCCAGCTCACTCACCTCGCGGACGCCATCGAACACGCCGGAGCTGCGGAGCGCGTGAAGCTGACCAAGCAGCAGAAGAAGCTCCAAGAACAGGCTCTTGAGATTCAGAAGTACGAAGAGAAAATCCATCATCTTGCCGATCAGAACATTCAGATTGACCTTGATGATGGCGTGAAGCACAACTACGAGCTGTTTGCCGATGTGCTGGCGAAGATAAAGTGAGGCGGTCACAGCATGGTCAAGAGCGAATTAGATATGCTGCAATCCTTCATTGATGAACTTTCCAGCGCACTTTCCGCGTCTCCACAGGACGAGAAATGCTTGTATGGTTTACTCAATCGAGCAAACGCATTGTATGGCGATTATGTGCCAGAAATCGCAGAGCAGCGGGAAGAAATCATGCAGTTTCATGGGCTGCTGTCTCGAAACTGCAACGCAATTCTCGCACTGCTCAAACGAGAACTCATAAAACAGACAGATAACTTTGAAGCTGGCATTATGCCGCTGACCTATTCCCAGCTCTCTGTCTGTCCAGCAGCACAGACGGTGTATAAAAGCGGCATCACAAAATATGCTGAAAAGAAGTTTGACAGAAATGTGCTGGATGACATGAGGCTTTCGTTAGAGCTTCTGGTGAAACAGATTCTCGGCAATGGGAAGAGTCTTGAAAACCAGACATCAGAATTAGGGTCGAAACTCAGCGGCTATCACACGGAGATTAGAAACCTCGTGATAAAAACCGTCGATTATCTTTGCAAGTATCAAAATCACTATGTAAAGCATAACGACGCGGTGAATCCAGAGGAAATTGACTACATAATTGAGCAAACAAGCGCAACGATCAATTTCCTTATCAAAGTCAAGTAAAGGAGTAGTGGGAAAATGTTTGGGGACGGAATGCAGAAGAACGAACTCCCTTTGATTATTGTCTGCGACGATAAGGATATGGTCTATGCCAACTATCTAATTCAACTTATCGGTCAGAAGGATGATGCCGGAGACAGCATTGTCGGCGTTGAGGATGACAGTGTTTCTGCTGCGATTTACACGGTAAAAAACTACAAGGACAATCTGCCGCAGATTCCATCCACGCAGCACATCCTTTTTATTGGGCAGACAAGCGTTGCCAAGGAACAGAGCAAAACAATTCCAGATGCGTTCAATAAGCTGGGAATGCACTATGGCTGGCTTGGTAAGCGGGCTGTACTGTATGTAGATGATACTACGAGCGATTGGATGAAGCTCAAGGATAGCAAAAAGCACTACACCGAGTTCTGGCAGTTCAGCAAGGATCGCGGCATGACACATCCTGATGCACTGGCTGAATATGCAAAGAAGCTCAGCGGCGGTTTCGTAGACAAGATCATGCCTGTCGTTGTGGGTGCGCCTAAGATGCTGATTGACTATAATAAGACGGTAAATGCAGTCAAAGCGCAGCAGTATAAAACGCTCATCAAGGTTTTCTATGAGGATGGCTTGAGATCCTTTGTGGAGGGATAATTTATGGATGCCTTTGAGGAAGGCTATGCCTTTTTTGAAAAACAAGCTGGTGTTCAGTTTGCCTGTCATGAGGGCGGCGTCTATGTCGATCAGGTTGACGCAGAAATTGCCAAACTCATCCACGATCTGAACGCATTTGAAGGCTTCAAGACAAAGCCGGATGCCCTCAAGGGAGATATTGCTGAGTTCTGGCACGCAAACACCTTTAACATCAATGCAACCGCCCGTGATACTGCGAACAGAGCTTTTGTAGATAGAAGCCATGACTTTGCCTCTGCTGACATAAGCAGCAACTTTGAAAAACTCTTCGGCTTGAAATACTATAAAACCGGGGCTGACAGCGCAAAGCAGCAAGCCAAAAGCGTTTTCGAGCGTTTCAACGAGTACAAATCAGCCGGAGGCAAAGACCCATTGAATGTGTTTCTTGAAAAGCGGGGCTTTACCGATGATTCCGTTCTCCATGACCCAATTTATTGCGGTCAGGTGCGTGTAATCCCAGCGGATCAGCTAAAAGAGGCTTGTGCTTGGCTGAGACAAAAGATTGCAACCGAATCGACAATTCGACCTGAGCAAATGGAGCGGTATCAAGACACGCTCAGAATGCTGTCAGACCGACTGAGGGATGGTCAAGGCACGGAGTCCATTCCTCTGACCGAGGCGGATGCAAAGGCTTTGGCTGTACTGGCTAAAGAAGGCGATATATCCACCGAAAAATTGAAACTTCTCGGTGTCTCTGCTGATGAAGTGATTCACTTCGAGTACCTTGCCAAGCAAGCATTCAAGTCAGGACTTACCGCTGCAACAATTTCTGTTGTTCTGAATGTTGCGCCGGAGATTTACAAGGCAATCGACCATCTGATCAAGAGCGGAGAATTGGACGAAAAGCAGTTTCAACGTATAGGCTTTGCCGCTCTCCAAGGTGGTAGTGAAGGGTTTGTCCGAGGCAGCGTGTCCGCTGCAATTACTATTGCTTGCAAATCCGGTATGCTTGGAGAAGCATTGAAAGGTATTTCACCCTCTATTGTTGGTATGGCAACAGTCCTTGCTATGGACACCATGAAGAATGCCTTCAAAGTTGCTGCGGGCAAGATGACACGATCCGATCTGGCACAAGAGATGGTCAAAGAACTTATGATTTCTTCTGCTGCACTTGCAGGAGGAACGGTTGTTCAATCTTTCATTGGAATCCCAGTCGTGGGGTTCATGATTGGCAGCTTTATCGGCTCTGCTATTGGATCATTCGCCTATAACTGCGGTTATAGCGCAGTTATGAGCTTCTGCATTGATACAGGATTTACGATGTTTGGACTTGTGAAGCAGGATTATACGCTGCCCGAAGACGTGCTTGAATACATAGGCATTGATGTTTTTCAGTATGAGAAGTTCCTTCCAAAGCAATTTCAAAAGGAAAACTTCGCGCCACTTAATTTCAATCAAAGAAAGTTTGAAGCGGATACGTTAGGAATACACATTTTACGCAGAGGCGTGATAGGCGTTTCTGAGATAGGCTATGTATAATATTCTTAGCCAAGAAAGGAATACACGGTTATGTCCATAGAATCTATTCAATTTACACTCAGAGAACGTTTTGCCGCCCCTCTGCCGGAGTTCTATCAAAGGCGGATCATCTTCTGGCAGGACGAGGATCGAGAGTTCGAGGCTATGCTTGATGAGCTTTACATCCCTGATGTAACAATCATCAAGCTCACCGGGACGAACAACTTTGCCGTGAAAAAGATGCTTCTGCACGATGACCTCTCAGGGAACTACCTGATTTATAATCCCTTCTCTTATGCTGATCCAAAGGATAATTGGCTGCTGGATATTGAGAAGTTCAGTGAAGAATATCGCTCCGACCTTATCTCTACGCGCATGAATGAGCTGAATATCGAGGCAAGTCCGGCGATGCGCAAGACGGTAAAACTGTACGCAAAATTCTTTGACAGCAAAGAGCGGATTGAAAGGCTGAAAAGAATTGGTCGAGAATACCATACACCGTTGCAGCTTCATATTGACATTATGGCTGTGCTGGCAGGACTAAACGGCGGCTCTGCGCAGGATGTATTTATTGCTGTCCTTTCTGCAGGACAGGATGAGGAAAACAACGCCGTTCTCAGCAATATCAAGAAGTTCGGTAACATTGACGCCTTCTGGCAGCTTGCCCGCAAGTACACGGGCTATATCCATGAGGACGGAAAAACGCTTAACCTGTTCTCCGCTCATGTGCTGCTGACTGCCCTTGCGCAGACGATGAATCCCAGCGTTCTCAAAGGCTTGGAGCGTTTCATCTCTGATTCCAACAAGGCGTATTGTTACAGTATTGTCCACGAATGGCGCAACCGCGAGGACAACGGTGCGCTTTGGGAGCTGTGTCGCAACGTGGAGCAGGAGTTGCATCTTGCTTCCCGCTTTGAAAAGCAGGATATTGAAACGCTACTGACAGCAGACATTTTCCCGTCCATTCACGAGGTCATTCTGAGCCGTTTCTTCTCTGAAATCGCAGATCATGTGGTAAAGACCGAGCTGATGCTGAAAACGGCTGAAAACCGCCGTACCTCCGGATGGATTGAGCGCTTCAACAACTATTATGACTGCCTCTACTACATTGCAAAGATTCAGAGCTTTTATCAGGAGAATGCAGCGGGCTTCCATATCGTAGAACCGAAAGCAATCTGGAAGCTCTATACGGAGAAGGCGTATGAGATGGATAGCTTCTATCGGCACTTCCACTATGCCTTCGGCTGCACTCTCAAGAACAGCAATGTGCTTCTGGAAGATAAGCTGAAACACGCGGCAGATTACGTTGAGGGGATGTATCAGAACTGGTTCCTCAAGGAGCTGACTGGCTGCTGGACAAAAGCAATTTCTGACAACCTTGCCGCATTGGGTTATGTGTCCGAGATCGACAAGCAAAGAGACTTCTACTCTCACTATGTTAAGCCGCTTGCGGGGAAAAACTCCCGCGCCTTCGTGATCATATCCGACGCCCTGAGATATGAAGTTGCTGCGGAGCTATGCGATACCATCACCCGGACAACCAAGGGAACAGCGAAGCTCGATGCTGTTCAAGCAGGTTTTCCCTCAATCACAAAGTTCGGTATGGCGGCTCTTCTTCCGGGGCGAAAGCTGTCTGTCAATGACGGCATGGATGTTCTCGTAGACGAAATGCCCACCCGCTCTACTGATGAGCGTGGCAAGATTCTCTGTGCTGCTAACATGAACAGCGTGGCAGTTCAATACACGGACGTTCTGAACATGAAACGCGCCGAGCGGCGTGAGCTTGTGAGCGGCAAAGAAGTCGTGTATATCTACCACAACACGATTGATGCCATTGGTGACAAAGTTCCAACCGAGAAAAAGGTGTTTGAGGCTTGCGAAGACGCTATGCAGGAGCTTTCCAATATTCTTCGTATTGTCATCAACGATATGCAGGGTACAGACATTTTCATCACCGCAGATCACGGTTTCCTCTACACATACAGTCCTTTGACCGAAGGCGATAAACTGGGCAAGGATGCAATCAGCGGCAAGGTCTATGAAATTGGACGGCGGTATGTGCTGGCAGAACCCTCCGCAGCAGCAGAGTACCTTGTGCCGGTTCAGCTTGACGGTGAGATCGTCGGTGCTCCGGTCAAGGGCTACACGCCTTTTGACTCCACACGCATAAGGATTTCCGGAGGCGGTGAAAACTATGTCCACGGCGGTATCAGCTTGCAGGAGCTTGTTGTGCCTGTTATCAGCTTCAAAAATCTGCGCTCCACGAGTAAGAAGTATGTGGAGGTTTCCAACGCAGAATTGAAGCTGTTGAGCGAAAGCCGCAAGGTCTCCAATCTGCTGTTTTCTTTGGATTTCTACCAGCGTCAGCCGGTCGGAGAAAAGATTCGGCCCTGCACCTACTACATCTATATGACAGATGATGAGGGCGTGGTCATCAGTGACCGTCAGACTGTCATTGCAGACCGTACAAGCATAAACGCTTCCGAGCGCGTCTTCCGTGTGCGCCTCAACTTGAAAGCCGGTGCCTATGACAAGAATAAGATTTATCGCCTTGTTATTGCCAATGATACAGATGTCCCGGAAGAGGCTGAGTTCCATATTGACATTGCCTTTGCGGATGACTTCGGATTTGACCTGTGAGGGAGAAACAGAAAATGAGCGAGTATATTGAAACGGTATCAACAGAGGATGCAAACGCTGTAATCGACAGCAAACTGCGCAAGGTATTCGACGGCAGGATTGTCCGCAAAGACCTTACAAAGAAAATCAAGGAAGGGGCAAATGTCCCCGTTTATGTCCTTGAGTTTCTTCTTGGACAGTATTGCAGTTCCGATGACGAGGATGTCATTGAAACCGGCGTTGCAAACGTCAAGCGGATTCTGGCTGAAAACTACGTCCGCCCCGACGAGGCGCAGAAGATCCTTTCTGTCCTCCGTCAGCGAGGCAGCTATACCGTGATTGACAAGATCACGGTTAATCTCAACATTAAGACGGACAGCTATGAGGCGGAGTTTTCCAATCTCGGAATCAAAGCAATTCCTATCTCTGAGGATTACCCGACTAAGTATGATCGGCTTCTCTGCGGCGGTATCTGGTGCATTGTCCAGCTTGAATATGAATATGTGGAAGAGGATAAGCGCAGATCCCCAATACTCATTCATAAGCTCACGCCTATTCAGATGCCTCATGTGGACATTGAGGAATTGAAGCAGGGGCGAAAAGCGTTTGCGCAAGAAGAGTGGATCAAGATTCTCCTTCGCTCCATCGGTATGGAACCGGACAAGTTGAACGACCGCGAACGCTGGCTTCTGCTTGCCCGTATG
The DNA here is from genome assembly GCA_019417795.1 of Clostridiales bacterium. Next base: position 15,147 of record DXUR01000020.1, read on the forward strand.
CTGCCGCTTGTCGAGAACAACTTCAACCTCTGTGAGTTAGGTCCGCGAAGCACCGGCAAATCCCATATCTACAAAGAAATCTCCCCGAACAGCATCCTTGTTTCCGGCGGTCAGACTACCGTTGCCAATTTGTTTTACAACATGGGCAGAAAAACGGTCGGCTTGGTCGGCTTGTGGGACTGCGTGGCGTTTGACGAGGTTGCCGGTATCAATTTCAAGGACAAAGACGGCATCCAGATCATGAAGGACTATATGGCATCCGGTTCCTTTGCCCGTGGAAAGGAAGAAAAAGCCGCGACCGCTTCTATGGTCTTCGTCGGCAACATCAATCAGAGCGTGGATGTGCTGCTGAAAACGTCCAGCCTCTTTGACCCATTCCCTCCCGAAATGGGAACGGACACAGCATTCCTTGACCGTATGCACTGTTATATTCCCGGTTGGGAGATACCGAAGTTCCGCCCGGAGCATTTCACCAACGACTATGGCTTCATCACCGACTATCTGGCAGAGTTTATCCGGGAGCTTCGCAAGGAGCAGTACGGCGATGCGCTGGACAAGTATTTCCGCCTCGGCAAAAACCTTAATCAGCGCGATACCATTGCCGTCCGCAAGATGGTCGGCGGAATGATCAAGTTGCTCTATCCGGACGGGGAGTTCACGAAAGAACAGCTTGAAGAAATCCTCAAGTTTGCGCTCGAAATGCGCCGCCGCGTCAAGGAGCAGCTCAAAAAGCTGGGCGGTATGGAGTTCTATGACGTCAATTTTTCGTACATTGACAACGATACCTTTGAGGAACATTTCGTCTCTGTCCCGGAACAGGGCGGTGGAAAACTCATCCCCGAAGGAATGTGCAATCCCGGTCAGGTCTATACGGTTTCTCAGGGAAAGAGCGGCATGATCGGCGTCTTCCGTCTTGAATCGCAGATGCTTCCCGGCAACGGCAAGTTTGAGCGGACGGGACTGAACTCTGACGGAAAGTGCAAGGAAGCGGCAAATACCGCATTCAACTATCTGAAAGCAAACGGCAACCGCATCAGCGGCGCGATTAGCACAACAACAAAGGATTATATCATCAACTATCAGGATTTGCAGGGCATCGGCATGACCGAGAAACTTGCGCTTCCCACGCTGATTGCACTCTGCTCGATTGCGCTTGGGAAACCGACCCTCAGCAGTCTGGCGGTGCTGGGCGAGATCAGCATTGCCGGAACGATGCTCAAGGTGGACGAGCTTGCAAATGCCCTTCAGGTCTGCCTCGATAGCGGTGCAAAGAAGGTGCTTCTTCCCATTACCTCTGCGGCTGACCTCGGAACAGCTCCCGCCGATCTAATCGGCTGCTTCAACCTGATTTTCTATCAGAGTGCGGAAGACGCTGTTTATAAAGCATTAGGCGTTGAGTGACATCCCCTGATTGGAAGGAGGCGTACCCATGTCCAAGAAAAAACGGTCAAAAAAACGTGAGCGCATTCCTGTAATAGATACCTTGATTGATCTTGCCGGAGCAATGACCTTAGATTATCTTGCAGCAAAACGTAGGCAGAAAAATGGGACAAAACGTAGCAAGAAAATTGATCCATACGCTGCAACCGGTGCTGCAATGGGCATGGGGCTAATTAAGGACACCGATGACATCATCAAGTTTGGCGGTGTCCTTGGCGCAATGGGAGCTTTTGATTCTGATGATGATTTACCAATTAGCACAGCCGCATACATGGCTCCCCGTGATAATCGCTATGCTTGGCGTTTGAATTGTGAAGATGGCAGCGCATACGGTATTGATCCAAACGATTATGAGACAAGAGACGAATATAATGAGGCTCTAAGCAGGGAAAAACACGGATGGCGTGATTGCTGTGAAGATGGCTCAGACTACGGGATTTCACCAGAAGACTATGAGACTGAGGAAGAATATAATGCAGCAATAGATACAGTGGAGTCCAATAGCTTTAATGAAAACGAGGATGATGAAAAGATCATCCCAGATGATTCCTCCGAGAATGTTGGGGGTGAGACATCTCCCGAATGCACGCCAAAAAGTGGTAGTGACCCGATTGGAAAACATGATCCGTATGCAGCAGATGATTTCCATGTATATGTTTACTGCCTTGTAAAGCTGGATGGAACAAACATGAAAAAGTTCTACCGGACGGAGGATCGTACCCTGAAACGAGGCGAGGCGGTTTTTGTTCCAGGCGGAAACTCAGGCAGCAAATTGAGAGGCACAATATGTTCTATTGAGCATCACATGAGTTTTTCTGTTCCAAAGCCCGTGGAGGAAACTCCTGAAATTATTGGAAGGGCGTGATTGATGAATGGATTGGAACTCCTATTATGAGAAATTCTACGACTGGGCAACCAGCACGCAGATTAAAAAGATGTCCTCATTGACCTCGTTTGGTGCATCCGCCGAAGTCTCCGAGGTCGCGCAGGAGTATATGGATGAGAAGGCAGCATCACGGCTTATAAAAAAAGCGGTTGCCTATGGTGTCCATTTCACGCCAGATGAAATCTATGACCTTTCCGGCTGCTGCGATATATCAGCCATGAATGAACTACTGAAATCTGCAAAATGCACCTTTACGCAGGAGCAGTTGGAAGACCTTTGGGGTTCCGCAGACGATGAAGTTCTTGAGCTTGTAGCAAGGCGCAATCATGTGACTGTGTTTGCAGATGACGAGAACGAAGCCCCTTCCGTAGAAGATGAGATCGATTTTGACGAACCGAAGCAAAAAGAGCCAAAGCTCGGATTCTTCTCAAAGCTCGGGGTGGCATTTGCGGTTGGAAGTCTTTTGGATAAGAAAAGCCAGTCTCACCACGGACATTGTACCGGTGACTGCGCAAATTGCCCTCCGCATTATGGGTATCGCTATGGAAGGTGGTATTATGGGCATGATCATACACACGGCTGTGAGTTTGGCGGAAATAAAGGCGGAGGCGGACTGTAAGCACAGGATGAAAACAAACGCGCTGCTTTTCGACTGAATGTGATAGGAGGCACACATGGATAACCCTTCTTTCAATCAGAATGGTATCGAATACAACGGAGAACAGATTGCCTACAAAGACAGCACCTACGAGCTTGTATCGAAGGTTGCCTACCTGATCGGCGTCCCGCTTCGTATTTTCCAAAATGAACACGAGCCGCCGAAGA
>DXUR01000200.1 GCA_019417795.1 Clostridiales bacterium
GAATGAAGATATAGGGAATGACCTTAATGAATTCATAGGAGAAATCACCGGTCAGCTCAGCGGCGCTGCCGACCACGGTATAGATGACCATGGCGAGCACAGCGGCAACTGCGGCGATCACGCCGTTCATCTTGAACTTATCCCGCATCTCGCAGCCGCAGCCACGGGTCGCAGCGATGGTGGTATCGGAGATCATGGACAGGTTATCGCCGAACATGGCGCCGCCCAGAACAGTGCTGATCGCCAGAGCCAGATTCAGGCCCGCGCTCTCAGCAACAGCCACAGCGATGGGGCCAACAGCGGAAATGGTGCCCATGGATGTGCCCATGGCGGTCGCCATAAATGCGGAGATCAGGAACAGACCGGCAAACATAAACTGGGTCGGAACCAGGCTCAGGCCCAGGTTTGCAGTGGCCTGCACGCCACCCATGGCCTTCGCGACGCCGGAGAAGGCGCCGGCCAGCAGGAACACCATGATCATGATCATCGTGCCCTGGTTGCTCATGCCCTTGCAGAAGGTATCCATGCGGTATTCCAGGTTGCGCTCTTTGCCGCCCATGCACATGCACACCAGCAGCGCACCCACAAGGGCAGCCATACGGGGAACCTGCTTAAAGGAGTCTCCACCGTAGCCCAGAGCGGCGCAGATCAAGCCGCTGCCAAGATAAATTGCCAGGAACGTAAGCAGGGGGAAAAAGCCTTTCCAACCGTAATATTTCTTGTTCTCCATAATGCGCTTCCTCTCTTTTTTTATTTCACAGATCTCTCTGGATTTTTAAGATACCTCCGGAGAAGCCGTGACCTCTCCGGAGGGGCAAATACGAGGATAACGGGGGTTTGGGATCAGATCGCGGCAAAGGCGGTCTCAAAATCGTTGATAAGGTCTCTGGCGGACTCCAGGCCAACGGAGAGGCGGATCAGACCGTCCGTGATACCGGCAGCCAGGCGGTCCTCCTTGGACACAGCGGCGTGCGTCATGCTGGCGGGGTGCTCGATCAGCGTATCGGGGTCGCCCAGAGACACGGCAATCGAAGCGATGGACAGGTTATTCAGCAGCTTCTTGCCAGCCTCGAAGCTGGTCATGCCCTTTACGTCATCGTTCAGCTCAAAGCTGAGGATACCACCAAAGAGGCCGTTCTCCATCTGGCGGCAGGCCAGCTCATGGCTGGGGTCGCTCTCCAGACCGGGATAGTAGACCTTCTTCACGTAGGGGTTGGACTCCAGATACTTGGCAACCGCCATTGCGTTCCGGCAGTGACGCTCAATACGCAACGCCAGGGTCTTCATGCCTCGCAGTACCAGATAGCTGTTGAAGGGAGAGGGCGGGCAGCCATTGATCTTCGTCATGGCGTTGCCGCGGATCAGGCCCATATCGGCAGCGGAGCCGACCACAACGCCGCCCAGCGCATCGCCGTGGCCGTTGATGTACTTGGTGATGCTGTGCAGGACCACGTCCGCGCCCAGCTTCAGCACGTGCTGAATGGGAGGCGGTGCAAAGGTAGCGTCCACCACCACGCGGATATCCTTGCCGGCGACTGCCTTGACAGCCGCAACGTCCGTCACCTTGATCATGGGGTTGTTGGGGGTCTCGAAATAAATCATCTTGGTGTTGGGCTTGATGGCGGCCTTCAGTGCCTCCAGATCGGAGGTATCCACGCGAGAGACCTCAATGCCCATATTGGGGAGGTTTACGGTCGCCACTGCGTTGGTGCCGCCGTAAACAGAGTTGTCAAAGATCACATGGTCGCCGCACTTCAGGAACGCGATCATCACAGAACCGACTGCGCCCATGCCGGAGGCGGTGGCCACAGCGTCCTCACCGCCCTCCATGGCGGCGCACTTCAGCTCGAAGGCACGGGTGGTGGGGTTTCCGCCGCGGGTGTACTGATAGCCGGGGATCTTCTTGGCAAACTTGTCAGCACCCTCCTCCACAGTTTCAAAGCAGAAAGTTGAGGTCTGATAGATCGGCGTGGCCAGCGCGCCGTGGGCGGGATCGTGGCCCTGTCCGGCGTGGATGATCATGGTCTCAAAATCGACATTGCTCCAGTCCAGCTTGCTCATGTTAGCAGCCTCCTTCAGTAAAAATCATAAATTGGTTTTTGTAACATCAGATGTCATATCTTATAGGCACAGTCTACACGTTTCCGCTTCTTTTGTCAATTGCACAATTTGACGATACAAAAAGCACTTTTTTGTGGGAAAAATGAATAATTTTTCGTAATCGTTTGCTTCCATTCTCCCCTTTTTTCTTCTTTTTGTATTGGAGAAAACGTTTGGGTACGTTAACAATTCGCAAATAAAATAGTTGTATAATATAGCCGAACATGATATAGTAATAATTGAAAATTTTTTATACTTTGTGCAGGCCAGTTGGCCTTGTACTTTATGCACGGCCATTTCTTACAAAGAGTGTCCGCTTGTGAGGAGTTGTTGGTATGGAGATTGGCAAAAAGCAGCGCGATCCAAAGAAAAGTCTTTCCAGACAGGTGGTTGATTCCATCGAAGAAATGATCATGGAGCGCAAGCTCGGTCCCGGAGATGTACTGCCCACGGAAATTCAAATTTCCGAAGAATTGCAGGTCAGCAAGAGCAGTGTAAGAGAGGCCATCAAAATGCTGGAGGCCCTGGGCGTCGTAGAGATTCGCCGGGGGTTGTGCACCGTCATCAGTAAGAATCCGGAGCAGGGCTATATGAATGTCATGCTCTCTCACTTCTACCTCAACAGCGGAAATGAGGAGGATCTGCAAAACTTCCGTTATATTATAGAGTCCGCCTACACGACCTACGCTATCCACCAGGCAACAGACAATGACCTTGCGGCCATTCGTGAAAAGCTGGAGCTGTTCCGCGAAAAGCTGCGGAACGGCACACTGGAGGCGGAGGACGATATCCTGTTCCACGGGCAGATCTTGCAGGCAACGCATAATTCCTTTATGATCAGCCTGGGAAATGCGCTGAACGAGCTGTTCCGCCGCTCCATCGCCATCGCGATCCGGGATAACCCCGAAGTGGCCCTCCATGACCACGAGAGCATCTATCAGGCCATCGTCAACCGGGACCCGGTCGCCGCGGAAAAGGTGATCGCTGCAAGCGCCAGACAGTGGGCTGCATCGTTTAAGATCCAGGACGCCGTGGCGGAGTCCACCTTATAATATAATAAAATCAGACGGAACGACCCGGTATATCACCGGGCCGTTTCTTTTTACAAAATTTTACAAAAAATTGAGAAATCACCCTTGACAATCTAGAACCATGTGCTATACTTTAAACATCAGATGTCTTATGTCATGTATCTTTTATTTTTAAATACGTTGAGGAGGCACTTATTATGGGCAAGGTTTATTACGATCAGGACGGTCACATCGAGGCGATCCAGGATAAAGTCATTGCGATCATCGGCTACGGCAACCAGGGCCGTTCTCAGGCTCTGAACATGAGAGATTCCGGCGCTAAGCACATTATCGTTGGCAGCATCCATGATGAATCCTGGAACACCGCCAACGCCGACGGCTTCCCCACTTATTCCATCGCTGAGGCTTCCAAGAAGGCTGACATCGTGTTCCTTCTGCTGCCGGACGAAGTGGCTCCCGAGATCTACGAGCGCGATATCGCTCCCAACCTGCATCCCGGCGCAGCACTGAACTTTGCTTCTGGCTACAACATCACCTATGGCTTCATCAAGCCCGCCGCTGATCTGGACGTGATCATGGTCGCTCCCCGCATGATCGGCAAGGGCGTTCGTGAAACCTATGAAAACGGCACCGGCTTCCCCACCTTCCTGGTCGTCAATCAGGACGCTACCGGCCACGCCAAGGAGATCGCCGTTGGTCTGGCCAAGGCTCTGGGCTCTACCAAGGCCGGCGCCATCGAGGTCACCTTCAACGACGAGACCTATCTGGACCTGATGAGTGAGCAGGCTATCTGGCCCCTGATCATGAACGTCATGGTGACTGCATTCGACTTCTTCGCCGAGAAGGGTCTGCCCGCTGAGGCGATCCTCACCGAGATGTACATGTCCAAGGAGCCTATGGTCATGATGGAGAAGATGGCGGATATGGGTCTGTTCAAGCAGCTGCCCCTCCACAGCCGTACCAGCCAGTATGGTCAGATGTCCCGCTTCAAGATGGTGGACAACACCTCCATGCGTCAGTTCATCGAGGAGCAGTACAACAAGATCGTCGATGGCAGCTTCGCTCAGGAGTGGGAAGAGGTCAAGGCTGACGATATGAAGAAGTTTGATGAGCTGCGGGCCGAGACTGAAAAGCTGCCCATCTCTGTGGTCGAGGCAGAGGTCCGCAAGAACCTCTCCGGCGGCAAGGCCAACTGATCGCCCCCTCTTCATTCTTCTCTACAAAACGTTCCCTACGGCCGCGGAAAATTGTAATCTGCAATTTTCCGCGGCTTTTTTACAACTCCGGTTGTATTTTTCAAAGAACTATGGTATATGTGCTCTTGAGGATACCCACAGGCTGTTATGCTGACAGAAATATTTGTTTTCAAGAAAAGGAGAACGCTTATGAAGATCACAAGTATTGACGTATACGATTTTGGCAAATGCCTGAACTACGAGGACTGCTCTCCCATCTGCATTCGCATCAACACGGACGCGGGGATCAGCGGCTTTGGCGAGGTAGGTCTGGCCTACGGCAACGCCCATAACGCGGGCGTTTGGATGGTGAAGGACTTCGGCCAGCTCATCATCGGCAAGGATCCCCTGCGCAGCGAAGCCATTCGGGAGCAGCTGTTCCGCACGACCTTCTGGGGCATGGGCGGCGGCACCGTTATCAACGCCGGCATGAGCGCTATTGACATCGCCCTGTGGGATATCAAGGGTAAATACTACAATGCCCCCGTCTATCAGCTCTTAGGCGGTAAGATCAATGAAAAGCTCCGGGCCTATGCAAGCCAGATCCAGTTCGACTGGGACCTGGAGGACCGCAACATGGTCACGCCGGAGCAGTATGCCGAGGCTGCAAAGAAGGCCATGGCGCAGGGCTATACCGCCGTGAAGGTGGACCCTGTCGGCGTTGCTGCCAATGGCAACTGGCAGCGCACGAAGCAGGACGCTGACTGGCGTCTCCGGGGTCAGCTTCCCCAGAACGTACTGAAGTTGGTTCGCGCCAGATTGCAGGCGATCCGGGACCTCAGCCCCGATCTGGACATCATCATCGAGCTTCACTCCTTCACGGACACCAGCACTGCCATCCAGCTGGCCAACTACATCGATGATCTGAACATCATGTACTACGAGGAACCGGTCCATCCCCTCAACGCCGTCTCCATGCGGGAGATCAAGGAGAATATCCGGATCCCCGTGGCCTCCGGCGAGCGGATCTACACCCGTCTGGGCTACCGCCCCTTCTTCGAGAACCGCTCCCTCAGCGTGATCCAGCCGGACGTGTGCCTCTGCGGTGGTATTTCCGAGGCCAAGAAGATCTGCGACATGGCGGATACCTATGATGTGAAGGTCCAGATCCATGTCTGCGGCGGCCCCATTTCCCAGGCAGCGGCCCTCCATGTGGAGACCGCGATCCCCAACTTCCTGATCCATGAGCAGCACTCCTACGGCATCAAGCAGGGCTTGCGGGATACCTGCGTCTACGACTACCTGCCGGACGATCACGGCGAGCTGACGGTCCCCGAGCTGCCCGGCATCGGTCAGGAGATCACCGAGGAGACCATGGCTAAGACCTGGGTCTACACCATTCAGTAA
>DXUR01000201.1 GCA_019417795.1 Clostridiales bacterium
GGAGTAATTGTTGTTCATGTTCATTTCCTTTCTCTGTGATAGGGTTCCAAAGGCGGCAGAAGCCCTTGTCCCAATCCTCCAGTAACATCTGATGGGTGTAGGCGGGAGAGTTGTATACGTCGTTGCGGCAATGCTGCAAGCGGACCGTTTTCTTCCCGCCGCTCGGGTTTCTTTCGATTTTGTAATATGAATCGTTACAGGTATCGCAGTGTCTTTCGATATTGTTCAATTCGTGTCCTCCATCTTGTTTTTTCGTGCGGTCTCCGCGTCAAACAAGGCCAGCAGCTCGTAGCCATGTGACGTCTTATAGAAGAAGGAAGGCTTGATGCCATCGTCGATCTCTACGACATAATGCCGGTGAACTGCTACGCCAAGGGTTTGGGCATCCGGCTCCTCATTGCATCGCCTCGCAAACTCGCAGGGCGACAGAGGGGTGTGCAGCTCATATAACACCGCATAGCGATAGGCGGAAGGGCTAATATCCTTGCCCATGCTGCTGCAGAGGTCATAGTGCATCATCCAGTCCTCTATGGTCTTGAAGCCATAAACGCGCAGCTCGCTGGGCGTTTTCCGCTTTGGACACCAGTCCGGTACATAGACTTTTGGATCACCACGCATGAATCTGCGTGCCCGTTTGCCGCCAGTGCAGAAGCGCTCTCCCATGTGCATGGTGACGCCCATTTGCTTGATGGGGTGGCTCTCCATGTACTGAAGGTGCTTTTCACACTCAGCGCAGATTGCTTTTCGCAGTTGCATTTATACCTCCTTCTCCCGCGCCGAATAGGGTTCTTCCCTGTCCTCGCAAAGCGGACTCTCCATGATCTCATAGCGGATAAACCAGCCTGCGGCGTAGTCCTTGCAGTATGCCTCCCAAAATTGGCAGTCGTACTCCTCGCAGTAGAGCGATTCATCGTAAGGAAAGCTCATTACGGCCTTTTCCTTCTCCACCAATTCCCGCAGTCGGTTCTCGGCAAGCTTTTTGTCAAAGAAGGTGCCGATAGCATCCGGGGCAGGGAAAACGCCCCGGTCTGCGCAGGCTGCTGTGTGAACGATGGTATAGACTTCCCGCGCCCGTGTTTCGTCTCCGGTTTTCATTTCTCTCCGCGCCAGCCAGTTTTCCACGAACAGGCGGTCTTCCTCGTGGAACATCGCCGCAAATCTTTCATGAAAAGCCGGACGTGAGAGATTGGCATCGAGCCCCCTATGGAATTGATCGAGCTGCCGGTACACTGCCGCAAGGAAATCCTCCGGGGTCTGTGCGTCAACAGGGTATTGGCTGACACACAGCCGTCCGCCGCACTGTCGGCATTTTCCGATCAGGCAAAGTCGGTAATCACCCAGATCCGCAAGCCTTTTGTAGTCCAGTTCCCAGTTAATATCCATCATGCTCTCCGCCACATGAGCCGCGGTTTGAAGTACATCTCCGCTCCGTACCGGGGCACAGGAGCAAAGTTCCTCCGGAGAATGGGTGCAGTGGCGCTTTTCACACATATTATGCCGCCTCCCTATTCCGTTCTTTTTCGCACAGATCAATAAGCCTTTGGCAGCGGTCCATTTCAAAACCGCCGATATGGGCAAGCTGTTCGGAAAGACGCAGCTTCTTTGCCATCCAATGGTACGCCTGTGTCCGTGTCATACCGCGTTCCTTCCAAAAGCTGTCGAAGATCTGATGCGTTTCCTTCCGCTTCATACGAAGCGTTTCATTGGCCAGATTGCCAAGCGGCCGCGTAGTACCCTTATGACAGCCAACCCGGGCGTTGCAGTTCTGGCAGCGATAAAATTTCTCCCGCTCGATGCCAAGCCGTCTTGCCGCTGCTGCTCCGTAGATCTCCGCGGCAGGGGCCAGCCGGACGACACCGCCGCAATAACGGCAGATTTTTGGGCTCTCCAAATGCCGCCCTCCCTTCACGCCGCTTTGGCCGCAGGGGCTTCAACGGCTTTTGCGGATCGCTTCTTCGTTGTCGGCGCACGCATGACATTTTGCAGATAGTAGGCGTCCTGTGTGCTGATGGTCAGCATCCCACCTTGCGCGATGCCAAGGGTGATCGTACCGCCAAGAGCCTTCAAACAGGAGATCAGCTGCCGTGCATTGTACCAGTATTCGCCTGTGGGCGAACCAGTCAACGCGATCACCTCAATACCGGCAGAGGCGCTGCAAAGGTCACCGAAGCAGTTGAACAGCAATTTTTGATCCTGAAAGCGCAGCCGCACCCTTCCATCCGGTGAAACAGGCAGCACCGAGGCAAGCGCGTCGCGCAGCTCCTTGCTGTCCGTAAGCACGGTAAAGCGATTCGTAATGGTTTTCAGCAGCGAGTCTGTGTCGATATAGCCGCCATCCATGAGACGTGCGCTAAAGAGGAAGTTCTCTTTGAAAAAGACAATGCTTTTCCCCGTGCTGCCAACGCGAAACACATCCTCGTTCTGGCACATAGCAGCCAGCTTTCCAAGTGAAGACGCGGGGATCAGAAGGCTGATGTCTCCTGTGCTTTGATCGTCGCCCTTGGCGGTCACGATGCAGCTTCCGTTGCTCCCGGCCGCACGCAGTCCCGTGCTGGTGAACATCAGATTTACGCAGCGCAGCAATGGCTTGCTCTGATCCTGCGCTGTTGCAAAAACAGTATGCCGCGCCATGTCAGGCACGCCGCTGACCTTGACGGTATCCTCCGGGAATGGCAGGTCCGGCTTTGGAAAAGCCCCCATGTCCCACACATCCACGCTGTAACTTGCGCAGCCGCTTAGGAGCGCCATGCGTCCGCGGTTTTCTCTGCGGCAAAGCTCCACCGTTTCCTCCGGAAGCCGTTGAAGCATTTCTGCAAGTGTTTTGGCGGTGAAGACAAGGGCGCCGTCCTCATGAACGGTGCAGGGCAGCCTCTCCGCCAACGAGACTTCAAGATTCGTAGAGGTGACGGTGAGCATTCCGCCCGCGCCGTCTGTCTCCAGCAAGACCCCCTTGAGGACTTCCAGCGGAGAATCCGAAGGGGCAATAAACGAGGCGCGCCTTACTGCCGCAAGCAGCTCGGCTCGGTTGATGGTTATGAGCAAATGATCTCCTCCTTTAAGCGGCAAAATCGAAGATCGACAGTTGGTTTTCATCCATCTCTGCCATCTTCGACTTTCGTTTCTTCTTTTCTTCCTGTGTTCGCGCGAGCAATCCTTCATAGCGCTCCCAATTCACTGCGGATTGCACGGATCGTGTGCTGCTGTCCGTCTCTGCCGGCATGAAATTCGGAGCAGGCAGGGATGTTTCCTTTGCCACAGGCTGTTCTGCCGTCTTTCGGTTTGGATTGATGACCGCCATTTTCTTGAATGCCGCGGCGATGTCCTCCACATTGTCTCGGATGCCCGCCGCCAATTCCTTCGCCATCTGCGAGGTCAAGTCCTTGACATCACTCATGGCGGCAAGTCCCTCCTCGCTGAAGGTCCCTTCGATGATGCCCGCGACCGCCAGCTTAGAGGCCATCAGCTTCATCGCCTTGGCCTGCATGGTGTCCGCATAGTAGAGCATATACACCTCTACCTTCGGCGCCGTCTGGTTGATGCGCCACGACCGGCGGGATGCCTGCCGCAGTGTAAAAAGGTTATAGCCCATCGAATAGAAGATGATGGTGGTGAAGGCATTGAGATCGAGACCGGTCTCCACACAGCGGGGATTTGTGATCAGGACCTGCAATCCGTTTTTGACCCGCTTATCCACCCATTCCTCCCGCTTTTCCGTAGCGACCTGCGGAGTCAGGATCTCGGTTCGGTACCCGTTTTCCCGCAACAGCTTGCGCAGCTTTTCCTGTGAGTCCGTGCGCGTCCAACTGGTGTAGATCAGCACCCGCTCACCGTTTGCTGCCTTCTGCCGCACGAGCTCCAGCACCTTTTCCTCTTTAGGGAACAAGCGTGAGAAGTTTCCGCAGCTTTGGGGCGTCACAAGCGGATTTCCGGTAATGGGGTGGATGACCTCCGGCTGATCGTAGGGCTGGTCCGGGTAGACCGTCAGCAGATTCAGATAGGTCGAGAGGATCTTCTGCGCGGCTTTCCGATCATTTTTCAAGACCTTCTGGAGAACATTCTGCACAGCCTGATAGCACTCTCCGACATCCTCCGGCATATCCAGCGCTACAGGGATCTCCTCATAGCTCGGCAGATCCTTTCCCATGTCCGACAGGGATAAAAAGGCCGTGTATTCCAGCAGAAAGCGCGAAAACACCATCGGCGAAACGCCGGGAAGTTGGCGCGTGCGCGTTTTCCGCTTACTGGCGCGGCGGTTGGAGTTGTACTCCGCATCCCTTGTCTCGTAGGCATTTTCCACCACACCGTACTCCGCGTCGAAATCGCCGGGGCTTTTATACCGTTTACCGTCCTTGAGCATGAGGCCGGGAACGATGCGATAAAGCAGATGAAAAATGCCGGAGGAATAGCCGTTGATAAGGGTCGCCGTCATACCGACAAAGAGCTTGGAGACTCCGTACAGTTCCGCCATTGCGTCGCCTTGGCCGCTGGCATTGTTGTATTCGTGCAGTTCATCGCAGAGGAAAGAGTCAATCCTGCCACGCAGCTTTTTCTTGATGTAGGTGCTCAGCGGATAGCGTCGCTGCGCGCCGCGGATGGGGTAGTAACCCTCCGGGTCTTGCGTGATTTGAGCGAGCTGGTCGACCACACGGGCATTTTTCGTCCGCTTGAGATGTGCTTCCGCGCCGTAACGGTGTACCCAACCATATTCACCGATCTTGACCCATTCCATCTGCCTGTCCGGATTGACCGCTGACCAAAGAGGCGCACCGCAGTTTGGGCAGACATGGTTTTTCTTATGCTCCTTCTGGAAGAAAAACTGGTCTGCCGGCACAGCATAGCGCGTCCCGTCCTCGTTGATCTCCATTTCGATGACCGCATCGCAGTCCGGGCAGAGGAACGCACGGCGGCGTTCATTCCATCGCACGGCGGGATAGCGCATATAGCCGTCCCGTGCCCGCTCCTTGGAAAAGACCGCGTACACACTCTTGTCTCCCTGCTCGTAGAGAGTATAGAGCCGGTCTAGCTCTGTGATGCTATGCACCACCATGGCATAGGTGTCCGGAAGGGTCTCCCCGATCTCTCGCACCCATTTTTGCGTGACATGAGACGGGCACATGACAATGCCGAAAGACTTCCCTCTGCCGCCCTTTTTCTGTGCAGCCCATAAGCCATGCAATGCGCCGAGGGCAGTCGAGCCGATTTTTGTTTTGCCCGAGCCGCATTCCGCAATGATAAGCGCCGTTTTCTTGCGGTCAAGCTGCCGCTTGACAGCCTCCGCCACCGCAAGCTGGGCGTCATAGAGGGAATAGCCGGCCTTTTGCATGATATAGTCATTGATTCTGAGTACTTCATCCGAAAGCGGCTCTCTGGCTGGATCGAAGATAGGCACGAACTGATCGCGGATACGGTCAGCGACGGTCACGCCGAAGGTATTGAGATACCCTGTGACATTGTTGACCTCGTCAAACCCGTCCGGGGCGCCGGGTACAGCGCCGGGGATCTGAATGGTCCCGGCCTTCAGCCCCTCCTCCAGTACCTCTATGACATTCTTATCATCCGGTGCCAGATCCAGCGTCCATGCGTCGATCCGCTCCTTTTGCGCGATGACCTCCAACTGCCGGAGATCGCCTCGATTTTGGAGCGAAGCAAGTACATAGTCCTGAAACGCGGGAATGAGTGGCGCTGCCG
>DXUR01000202.1 GCA_019417795.1 Clostridiales bacterium
CATCCATCGGAATCTTCGTGCCGTCCTGCATGGTGATTCGCCGCTCAAAATCATCGACTTTTTTGAGCGCGCCGGTTGCCATTATATATTTGCCGCCAGCCTTCCGCTCATCAGGCTGGAAGTAGGTAATGGTGACTTCCGGTGCATCATCAAGGGCGTCCATGAGAAGCTGATACTTCATGTCCAATGCAGTCAATGCTTCCTCGTCAAGCTCGATCTTATCATCGGTTAGACGCCCGGTTTCTTTGATGGCAGCATCGTAGCCGGTGAGTGCTGCGAAGGGAGCGAACTGCGCCGCACGATCTGACATTGGCATCTGTGGTCGCGTCTTGGAGACGTGGTGAGGACGCCCCATAATCTCATCATATTTGCTTTTCATGTGCATCCCACATCTCCTTTTACAGTCAAATAATAGTTACAGCGTTGCCTTTTTCCACTTCCTGATCTTCGTTCTAAATGTTCCAAAGGGAGCAACGGTATTGACGTGAATAAACTTGTAAACCTCCCATACCGCTGTTTTGGTAGCATCATCTGCCCACTTTCTCATGTGCGGTTGAAATAACTCTTCTTCACTCATAGAATCAATCATTGTCTGGATAGAAGTAACGTTTCCTTTTAACTGATCCTTCAATTCCACTAAGGATGAATGAGAGTATGTATCTGTGAACCATTGGTATAGATCGCCCAGCTGATTCCACCTAAACAGTTCTGATGGTGTTTTCACTTCAACTCCGCGCTTCTCGTCATTTTCCCATTTTAGAAGCAGCGTTGTCCAACCGATCTGATAAGCAAGATTCTCAGCCGGTGTTCTGTCCACCTCGGCTACTCTTATATCTTTTAGGGCTTCCGGAATAGAATCAAATTCAGCAATGTATTTTTCAAAGCCTTTGCTGATTTCGGCTTTTAATTCCTCTTTATCCTTGTATGTTCTCAAAATATTTTCTCCTTGAAATTGAATTGCTGTTCACGCCTTATGCCCGCCGATCTGAGCATTTCGGTCCTTTGCGGTTGCGCCTTCTTCAAGATTCATCGCCTTGAGGATCGCGTTCTTTCCGTACTTCTTCTTGATGGCGAGAGCAGCCTTCTGAATTTTTCGTTCCCGTTCCAAGGCAGCGTCTTCGGCTTTCCGCTTTTCCTCTTCGGCGGCATAGTCGGTGAAGAGGTCGAGCTGAACAGCACCGTCATTTTTCTTCGGCGCGTCCACTTCCGGCAGGACATGATTTGCCACAACATACATACGGCGGACAAGAAGATTCTTGTCCACAATCCGGTCGAAGAGTTCTGACACAGCACACATTATTTTGCGCGTGGATGATGTGTGTTCGCCAAGGTTGATAGAACCGTGCGCCTGTTTGGGAATCTCCCGACCATAGGGGTCTTTCTCCACCGCGCCGTGATACCTTGCCCGCCGCGCCGGATCGGTCAGGTTCTCAATGTCATAGCCAACGGTAAGAACCATCTGATCGGTGACAAGCCCCTTGTCCACCAAGTCCAGCACAAGCAAGTCCGTCATTTCCCGGACAACCAGCTTCGCCTTCTGCGGCTCATAGGGGCAGTGCAATACCTGACCGGAGCTGAGGCTGTTGGAGCTGGGACGGTATGCCTTGATTGCTTCAATGGTAGTTGGCTCCCAGCCCCACGCATGGTCGATGAGCAATTCCGCATTCTTGCCGAAGAGCTTGTAAAGCAAGTCCTCGTTCCGCTCGGAACAGAGGGCAACATCGCCCATGGTGAACATTCCATTCTGTTCAAGTTTCTTGGCAATGCCTCGACCTACGCGCCAGAAGTCCGTGAGGGGCTGATGCGTCCAAAGCTCACGCCGGAACTTCATCTCATCCAGCTCCGCAATGCGGACGCCGTTCTTGTCGGCGGGGATGTGCTTCGCCACAATGTCCATTGCCACTTTGCAGAGGAAAAGATTCGTACCGATCCCGGCGGTTGCTGTGATGCCGGTTGTCTCAAGTACGTCGAGGATGATCTTCATGGCGAGGTCATGTGCCGAGAGCTTGTAGGTATTCAGGTAGTCCGTCACGTCCATGAACACCTCGTCGATGGAGTAGACTACGATGTCCTCCGGCGCAATGTACTTGAGATAGACCTGATAGATGCGGGTGCTGTACTCCATGTAGTACGCCATCCGAGGCGGCGCGATGATGAAGTCAATCGCCAGAGACGGGTTTGCTTGCAGCTCCGAGAAGAAGTGCGATGTGCCGTCCAGTCTGTGTCCCGGTGCGTCGTGCTGCCGTCCGGCATTCGCTTCCTTCACCCGCTGCTTGACTTCAAACAGCCGCCCGCGTCCGGAGATGCCGTAGCTCTTGAGGGAGGGCGTGACGGCAAGGCAGATGGTCTTGTCCGTCCGGCTTTCGTCCGCGACAACAAGGTTTGTGTCCAGAGGATCTAAGCCGCGCTCCCTGCACTCCACGGAGGCATAGAAGGATTTCAGGTCGATTGCGATGTAAGTGCGTTGCTTCATCTTCTTTGCCTCCGCTTTCTTCTTAGATTAGCTCTAATGACATTTCATTAGAGTTTTTAATGTTGAATACGACACGCCATTCAATATCACCCTCCACCGGCTCAAAGTGTAGAGAGGAACAAGCCGCATGGAGTTTTTCTTTTGAGCTGCCTCCACACACGATTGCGATTGGACCGTCCGCTCCGCCGATAATGCCGATACAAGCAATATCGTTTTGTGCCTCTGGTGCATAGCGGTCAGAGCATGAGGCAATTTCTAAAGGCTTGTCTCCCTCAGCGCAATCACAGATCGAAATATCATTGTCCGGTTCAGGAGAAAGCGTATAGCTCATAGCAGTAAAATGCGTGGGATAGAACCACCGGTCGGAACCAACGAACTTTTCAGAAATTGTTTGCTGCTCCATTTCCTGAACGGTCAATGTATATTTTGTTCCGCTGACCGGATGGGAAAAAGAAAACGAATCGCCGGGAGCGTGTGTCTTGAAATGCGGTCCCGGGACACGGCGTGACTGCTGTTCCATTGTAAGGGAGAGGGCTTTTATTTCAGGACGGCGTTTGCTTGTCCATGGAAAAGCTGCCCGAAAAATCATCCATCCATAGGATGTATCCAAACCATAGTGTTCTAATGCCCACTTTGCTTCCGCTTCATTGATCATCCTGTCCGGCAAACATGGATTAAAGACCACCGAACAGCCGTGGGAGGTCAGCATTGTTTTCCCGTTCAATTCCAAACGAGGAATAAAGTCAAGGCAAAGTGGATTGTCTAAATCTATCTGCATTTGCTGCTCCTGTGTGAAGTATTCGCAGGAGTCGTTTTCGGGGTGTAAATCCCATTTAGTCATGAACTTACGAATGTCTTCATCTGGGGTGCGCATACAAAAGTCCATGACGAGTCCCTTACTGCAAGAATACGCCGCAGGAATAACCCAATGATGCCCAGCCCAGTCAAATTGCTTATTCAACCGGATTTCCGTTCCGGCACGGCCTTTTCCCGAATGTCCCCAGAAGTTTCCCTCAAAGTAGACCTTCCACTCAGGCATGGTCAGTTCTGCTTCCGGGTTCATATCAACATCATAATAGTCCTCGGTGTACTTGATCTTGCTGTAATCAAAAGATGCTTGCAGTTTTTTGATGTATGCCCACGGCTGTTCCATAGGCGTCAATTTCATTTTCTCGGCAAGCTCTAATAGCGTTCTTTGCTGATCCTGCGTTGGAGGGTTATCCCGCAAAAAGGCTTCAAATTGGGACTTATCCAACATCCACGCCTGTTCCAACGCTGCCGAATCACTGCAAGCAAGGAGCAGCCTCAAAAAGTCTTCAAAATTGTTTGCCAACGGATGAACATAATCAGGAGCCGAGTTCATGGGACTAACGGAAAAAACCACGCCGCCAAAGCCTCGAACAAAGCAGAAGTGGATGCCATCCACACCCGCCCAGCCAAAAATAGATGCACCTTTGGGCGTGCAAAAGTAGGGGTTATTATCTTCACGACGCTCCACCCCTACGGGCGAAAGGTCAATACCACTCCGCAAAAATTTCTGAAATACTTTATCCATAAGCCTTATGCTCCTATCAAGCTCTGGTCAAAGGCAAACAGAGCCTCGTTGATCTCAAAGACGTTATAGTTCCCATGCTCCACGAAATACTCCACGATGATGTCAAACTTGTTGGAGTGGGAGAGTGCAAAACCAGCCTTCATGAGCATATCCTTCATTTCCGCAAGGGGCAGCTCAAGGGCAATGGAAAACGCAATGACTGTGGGCTTGGAAGGCTTGTAGGACTTGTCCGAGCGGATCTTCGAGAAGAGTTTCCGGTCAATGTTCGCCTTCTTGTAGCACTGTGCGTCCGTCATGCCGCGTTCGTCAATCTTCCGCAGAAGCATCTCCGAAAAGCTCTCATCGATCTGTCCCAGTGCATCGTCAAGAGTTGCTGCCTTTTCAGAACTGACTGCCATAGGAGCTGCGAGCTTTTCAATAGCTTCATCACAAACGGATGACTCGCAAGGTATGGGTTCTTCCATCCGGAAGGCACTCATTCTGCGCAGACGCTCAGAACGACTATCGGTATGCTCGTCCACATAGCGGTCATCTATGTACGCTGCAATATCAGCAAATAGCTTCCCGCTGATCTGATAGGCTTTGCGGTCGAAGATGACGATGTACACCGTCATTTCGTTTTCAAGAAGGAAACTGCTGATGGTGTCAATCGCAACCTTGAGAGCTTGATCCTTCGGATAGCCAAAAATGCCGGAGGAAATCAGAGGGAACGCAACCGACTCGCATCCGTATTCCTTCGCCAGCATGAGCGATGTCCGATAGCAGGATGTCAGTAGTTCGCGCTCACCATGCCGTCCGTCATGCCAGCGCGGACCTACTGCATGAATGACATATTTGCAGGGTAGCTTATAGCCCTTCGTGATTTTTGCGCTCCCGGTTTCGCAGCCGTGGAGCGTTTCACATTCTGCCAGCAACTCCGGACCTGCGGCACGGTGAATACAACCGTCCACACCGCCGCCACCCAGCAGTGACTCGTTGGCAGCGTTGACGATGGCGTCCACCTTCATTTTTGTGATGTCATTTCTGACGATTTGAAGCGGCATTATTCAGTCCTCCGTCCGGTTACTTCGCGCCGGTCAGCAGCTTGTCCAGCGGGATTCTTTCCGGGTATTTTCCCTCGGTCAGAATGTCATATAAATACCTGTTATCCAGAATCATATCATCCCGGATAAGCTGCCAGTTTGCCTTTTTCCTGAAAAACACCTTGAAGATCAGAAAGTTCATGAACGCCCCAATTACCGGCGTTGTCATGCCGAAAGCCTCGGTGTGAGAGAAATGGCATCCTGTTTCAGTTCTTTTCCCTTCAAAGGTGATGAACGCCGTCTTCTTGTCGCTCCGGAATACAATGCGGAAGTGGTTCTCATCCTGTTCGCATTCCGTAATCGTGCCTGTCACATCGTAGTCCAGCCCCATGACGATCTCGCGGAAGCGGACCTTGCTTCCAGCATGATAGTTCCCGTTATAGAGATTGCATTCGATGTGGTAGGGACTCCATTTCACAAACTCTTCCTCAAAGTTAGCAGTCCATGCCTTTAATTTTTCATAGGAAGCCGGAATCTCTATCTGCTCTGTAAGAACAATCATTGTCAGTTTCTCCTATTCTGTCAAAGCGGCATCGGTGTCCGGGCGATCAGAATGA